>CANFIN010000001.1 GCA_947447155.1 Bacteroidota bacterium
AGAAAGGTTTATACTGTGGTAATAGTTATCGTCATTATTTCATTCTATGGAATGACGAAACTTGATAACGTCGGTTACGTGGTCGATGATTTGCCTGCGAAAGATCCTGTGTATTTAGACATGAAATTCTTTGAAAATAATTTCAAAGGAGTTCTACCTCTTGAATTTAGTGTTTCATTAAAAGACAGCTCAAATATTCTCGAGCCAAAAACCCTGCAAAAAATAAATCGCCTCGAGAAAGAATTAGCTAAGATGCCAGAGCTATCGAAACCTATTTCTGTTGTTGATGGAATCAAATATTCTTATCAATCTTATCAGGGCGGTGAAAAGAAATATTACATTCTTCCGGGCTCAATGCAATTGGCAGAAATGTCATCTTACATGGGCGATCAGAAAGGAAAGTCTGCTATGTTCAAGAGTTTTCTCGATAGCAACAAAACAGAAACACGTATTAGCGTGCAGATGTCCGATATCGGCTCTAAAAAAATGGATGTATTGCTGAATCAGATTCGTCCTAAAGTAGATTCTATTTTTCCAAGTGATGAGTACAATACTAAAATTACTGGAAATAGTCTTATATTTTTAAAAGGCAATAAATATTTATTCGAAAACTTAATTGAAAGCATTTTACTCGCGATATTTTTAATATCAATTATCATGATAACACTTTTCATGTCGTTTAGAATGATATTGATTTCTATTTTGCCAAGCTTAATACCGCTTATTATTACAGCAGGTTTAATGGGATTTTTTCATGTTCCATTGAAGCCTTCTACAATATTAATATTTAGTATTGCCTTCGGAATCGCCTCTGATCAAACTATTTATTTTTTAACGAAATATCGTCATGAAATGCGACACAGTAAAATCAAGTCTATTTCAAAATCAGTGACAGATACCATTTTCGAATCAGGGCTAAGCATGATTTATACTGCGGTGATTCTCTTTTTTGGTTTCTTTATTTTCAGTGCATCAGGTTTCGGTGGTACGGCAGCGTTAGGAAAATTATTAAGTACCACGTTGTTAATGGCAATGATTTCAAATCTTGTTTTATTACCTGCATTTCTGGTTAGCTTAGAACGAAGAATAACAACAAAAGCATTTTTGTCAGAACCGCTATTTGAAATTGATTTTGAGGATGATGATATCGATCATGATGAATTGGAAATACAGAAAAATGATTTAATAAATTAAGTAATGAAAGGAATAATTCTCGCAGGTGGCTCAGGCACTCGTTTACATCCATTAACGCTTGCAGTAAGTAAACAATTAATGCCTGTTTATGATAAGCCAATGATTTATTACCCACTCAGTATTTTAATGATGGCAGGTATCAATGAAATACTTATTATTACTACACCCCATGACCAAGAGATGTTTCAAAAGCTTCTCGGTGATGGAAAAAATCTGGGTTGTAATTTTCAATATGCAATACAGGAAGTACCTAACGGGCTAGCTCAGGCTTTCGTTATTGGTGAAGAGTTTATTGGCAATGATAAAGTAGCCTTAATTCTTGGTGATAATATTTTTTATGGAACTGGCTTGCAACAAATCTTGCAAAGCAATAGCAAACCTGAAGGAGGAGTTGTTTTTGCTTATCACGTTTCTGACCCTGAACGATATGGTGTAGTTGAATTTGACGATCAGAATAATGCAATTAGTATTGAAGAAAAGCCTGCCCACCCTAAATCTAATTATGCTGTACCAGGTCTTTATTTTTATGATAATGATGTAATTGAAATTGCAAAAAATTTGAAGCCTTCACCCCGCGGTGAATATGAAATTACAGATATAAACAAAGCTTATTTAGAAAAAGGCCAATTGAAAGTTGGAATCCTAGATAAAGGCACTGCATGGCTGGATACTGGTACTTTTACGTCTTTAATGCAGGCTGGTCAGTTTGTTCAGGTAATTGAAGAAAGGCAAGGCCTTAAAATAGGCTGTATCGAAGAAATAGCTTTTAGAATGGGTTATATAAATAAAAATCAATTGAATAAATTAGCTGAGCCATTGGTTAAGAGTGGCTATGGTAAATATTTGCTAAATTTGATATGATTTTTAATTGTAAAGGTGTAAATTGCAATACCATTCCCATTGTAAAACTTTACAATTAAGTTGAAAAGTGAATTAAGTATGCAGAGAAGAATATTAGTTACCGGTGGAGCAGGATTTGTTGCCAGTTGCTTAGCGCAAAAGTTGGCCGACAATCCCGAGAATTCTATAGTTATTGTAGATAATTTGTTGACAGGCTCAGAGCATAAGTTGCCTGTTTCTATTTATGATAATGTCCGTTTCATAAAGGCAGATGTAAATGATTTAACTGAAATATCTTCGATTTTTCATGCTTTCCGTTTTGATTATGTTTTTCATTACGCAGCAGTAGTAGGCGTGAAGCGCACAATTGCTAATCCAGTAATGGTTTTAAACGACTTAAATGGTATTCGTAATATTCTTAATCTAAGTAAAAATACAGGGGTAAAGCGTGTTTATTATTCTTCAAGTTCTGAGGTCTATGGTGAACCGGTAGAGTTTCCTCAAAATGAACATACAACTCCTCTAAACTCTCGACTGCCTTATGCGATTGTAAAGAATGTAGGTGAGGCCTATCTAAGATCTTATTTTCAAGAATATGGATTGGAGTTTACAATATTTCGCTTCTTCAATACGTATGGTCCAAAGCAAAGTGAAGATTTTGTAATGTCTAAATTTTTATCAGCAGCATTAAGTAATCAGGATATTACAATTTATGGAGATGGTAGTCAAACAAGAACGTTCTGCTATGTGGATGATAATGTTGACGCATGTTTAAATGCTTTTTATAATAATCAAATTGTAAATGATGTTGCTAATATTGGCAGCGATTACGAAATAACAATTCTTGATCTTGCAAATAAAATCATCGAAATTGCAGGTTCTAAATCTAAAATCGTTTTTCTGCCTGCTTTGAAAGAAGGTGATATGACAAGACGATGTCCAGATATTGCAGTTGCTCGTCAATTGTTGAATCGCAGAATGACTTCCTTGGATGAAGGAATTAAGAAATTAATCGAAGAAAGACATTTAGTTTCTGCATAAATGAAATCACTTCCTGAGCTTTCTGATTTAATTCATCAGTCAGTAAATAAACTCCAATTTCCTGTAAGCCCTAAAGGCTTATATGACCCTATTAGGTATATGCTTTCTCTTGGAGGTAAACGTATGCGTCCGGTTCTTACATTAATGGCTTGTGATGCGTTTAATGGAGATGTTGAGCGCGCTATTTCTCCAGCATTGGGATTGGAAGTCTTTCATAATTTTACGTTACTGCATGATGATATTATGGATAATGCTCCACTTCGTAGATCAAAACCTACAGTTCACGAAAAGTGGAATTCTAATATCGCAATTTTAGCAGGTGATGCAATGTTCGTACAGTCATGCCAGTTAGTAATGGATACTCATTCAAGCGTTGTAAAAGAAGTAATGGAAGTGTTTACAAAAACCGCTTTGGAAGTTTGCGAAGGTCAGCAGTATGATATGGATTTCGAATCAATGAATGAGGTAAGCATCGAAGAGTATATTGATATGATTCGATTGAAAACAGCAGTATTGTTAGGAGCCTCGCTTAAAATCGGAGCTCTCATAGGAAATGCTGATAGCGAAGCGGCTAGTCACCTCTACGACTTCGGTGTAAACCTTGGAATTGCATTTCAGCTTCAAGATGATATTCTTGATGTTTATGGGGATGCAAGCTTTTTTGGTAAACAAGTAGGAGGAGATATACTTGCAAATAAAAAAACATATTTACTCATAACTGCGCTTAATAAAGCGAATGGTGAAATAAAAGAGGAACTTGCTGGCTGGATAAATAGTAATGATAAAACCGAACTTAAAGTCAATTCGGTTACCGCTATTTATGATAAACTAAGTGTAAGACAAATTGCAGAAAGTAAAATGCATACACTTTATAATGATGCACTGCAGCATTTAAATGCAATTCCTATTGCTGAAGATCGTAAACAACCGTTGAAAGATCTTGCAGATTCATTAATGAATCGTAAAAACTAAGCTCTTCCTAATTCTTTTAAGTGGCGCAAGTGTGCCCCAACTGCACTAACAAATGTAGGGTATTCAATATATTGAACATTGAATTCTCTGCATGTGTCGCGTACAATTTTACTTATTTCCGGATAATGTATGTGACTAATCTTTGGGAACAAGTGATGCTCAACCTGAAAATTTAATCCACCCATAAACCAACTAATCACTTTATTGTGTGTTGCAAAATTTGCAGTTGTGTTAATCTGATGTAATGCCCACTCACTTTCAATTTTATTAGTGTTATTATCTGGCGATGGGAATTTAGTGTCTTCTACAACATGCGCTAATTGAAATACAACTGCTATAACTAATCCAGTTACAAATAGTACTACTCCATAACCTAATAATGCATCAACCAAACCATGCTTATATGAAGGTAAAACAATCAATAAAGAAATGTAAGTTATTTTAGTAATCCAGAATCCAAAATGTTCTGAAAGTTTCATTTTACGAATTGGAGTTGGACCAACTTTTCCAGTAAAATATTTTTTGAAGTCATTACCGAATATCCAGATGAAGTAAGTTAATCCATACAGTAATACCCAATAGATATGTTGAAATCTATGAATCCAAAATTTCTTTTGGTGTTCATTAACGCGCATTAACGGACCAATTGCAATATCATCATCAACACCTTCAATATTTGTATAAGTATGGTGAATAATGTTATGCTTAATCTTCCACATAAAACTTGAGCAGCCCATCATGTTTAAAGAATAAGACATGATATTATTCAAATGTTTGTTAGAAGAGTAGGAGCCATGAGCACCATCATGCATTACATTAAATCCAATGCTCGCAAAGGTTAATCCAAGTATAGCACACAGTCCTATTTGAATACCCCAATGTAAATCACCTAAAACTAAAAGTAGATAGGTGGTAATTGCTACGGAAGCTAATATAATTGTTTTGCTAAACAGTTTATAGTTACCAGTAGCAGGGATGTTGTGAGTTTCGAAATAAGCGTCTGTTTTCTCTCTTAAAGCGTCAAACAACGGACTTTGCTTATTGTTAAATGTAATTTTTCTCATAGTTGCAAATTTAATCATTAAATCTAATTTATAAAAACTACACAGTAATAATTATTATTAGCAATTTTCACTGTTAAATTTTGAATATCACTTGTTTAAGGTAGTTTTTATGTATCCCTATGCATTATTAGTTCGATTCAAAATCGAACTTGGCTATATACAGTTGTCTTTTTATTAGAACAGGAGCACATGTTATGCTAACGTCTGTCTGTCTATTATACTTCGGAATTATCGCATCAATGTTTGATTTGTTAATTCGTTTACTCGTTAGTTGCCCATCTTTATTTATCAATACATGCATTAATTCGAAATTTCTTCCCGAATCTTTATTGTAAATGATTCCTATTTCGTCGCTGTTTAAGTACGATGCAAATGAAGAGAATATTCCAAAATCGTCCATCGATACTTGTTCCTTCTTAATCACTTTGCACCAATCAATGTTTCCATCAGGCGATATAGAGAATAAAACGATATTGTCAAAGTGATATTCAGTCCTTCTGTTAAATGTTTGAGTGAACTGATCATAAAATGAATATTCACTTAAATATTGAGCTTCTGCAACAAGTAAAGCACCGCCATCTTCTCTAGGTATTAAGTCTTGTATTGTATAATTGTCAAGACTGATTCCACTATTGTTTCTTTCTCCTATTAATTCTTTTAAACTGCTACCTTGTATTGAATAGTTTACTTCTCTGAAATTAAAAAGTGAATCTATAATTAATAGCTTAATACCAGAACCACTATAAGATGTATGGTCTACACCAATACCCCCACAAACTATTTCGTTTTTTACCGGATTGTATTTAATGATGAAATCTGATATTGGAGAATTGATATCGCTTACAACTTTTTCTATAACTGAATTGATCGATGCTAGATAACAAAAAAGGTACTGTGATTTTTGCTTTTTATTTTCTTTGCTTTTGACTTGTCCGCTTGAATAAAAGTTGTTGAAGTTGTCTAGCATAAAATTGCTTAAGTACAATTGCCCGCTTCCAAAATTTAATTTGAATGCATTATTGCTAATGCTACCTGTGTTGCTATATGTTAGTATATTTATATTTTGATTTTTATCGTCTGATTCATTAATGTAAACTCCGAAATTGTTTTTGTTTGGGCTTATTAGCACTCTGATTTTTTCTAGATTATTAAACTTGCTAATCGTAACAGAACCTAATTTATTTTTTAATTGTACAGATTTCCCATCTGAGTTATACGAGTCATAATAAATTTCAATGTTGCTATTGTCTTTTGAAAATAAACTATAAACTAAAATTATTTTGTTGTCGAATGTAAAAATGTTTTCTATTGTACCACCATTAATACTACAGCTCATTGGAGTCTGCCATTTTCTTGTTAATTTATCATCAAAAAAACTAATTTGTAGTTTTCTGGTTTTTAAGCCTACGCGCTCTTTGTCTGTTCCAATTGGTATATTGCTCTGAAGTACTACATAACCTTCATCAAGTTTTCCAATTACAGATGCGTAATCAAAACCACCTTGATTGATATTAGTAGAAGATAATTGTACTGACTGACAAAAGGTAAAGGAGAATGAAAAAAGTAATAATAATGTGAGAGTTGCTCTATAGCTCATTAATTCAATAATTTTTTAAGAATGGATTATTGGCTTTTTCGTATCCAATGCTCGTTGATGGTCCGTGTCCTGGGTATACAATTGTATCCTCATCTAATTTAAACAGTTTTTCAGATATTGAATTTAGCAATGTTTCTAAATCTCCTCCTGGCAAATCTGTTCGACCAATACTGTTTTTAAATAAGACGTCCCCACCAATTAAATATTTTTCACTTTCATTATAAAAACAAACACTTCCTGGTGAATGACCTGGAGTGAAAATAACTTTTAATGTCGTTTCTCCAAAGGTTATAGCTCCCCCTTCTTTAAGACAAATTTCAGGCGCTGGTGATTCATCCATAAATAACCCAAATGAGGAGCCTAATGTCTTAGCATGATTTAATACAATTAATTCTTCAGCATGAATTTTCGGACTCAAACCAAAGCTCTCTTTTATGAATGCATTACCCATTACATGGTCGGTATGGCAATGAGTGTTTAATAGGTGAACTGGTTGTAACCCTGATTCTTGAATATAATCAAAGAGTTCTTTTTTCTCTTCAGGATAATAACATCCTGGGTCAATAATTACGCACAAGTTATTTTCGTTGCTAATTACATATGTATTTTCTTGTGTCGGATTGAAAGTAAAATATTTTATTGTGTTCATTTAATTTTTATTTGGCTTATATCCCGATTCATTAAGTATTGATTTACCATCATTCATATTAAAAAGTGCCTCTAGTTTTACTCCTTCATGCTTGTGCATGTAAGACCTTACTATTTGCCAACCAATAAATGCACCTAGCTTTGCAGGCGATTCTTTAGGAAATCCACTCGTTGTATTGCCATCGTTAATAAACTTTAAATATAGTTTAGGCTTATTGCTGAATAAAAGATTGTTGTCCACAAAAACTTTCCAAATATTCTGTTCGTTTTCAAATGCCCAATCTAATTGTTTTGATGAATAGCCGATTTTAATAGTGTCGTCCGCTTCAGGTACTAATAACTCAAGTGCGTATAAAACCTTGCCTTGATAGATAATTTGATTAATAAAACTTTGGTCCGCTGTATCATTCATGTAATCGCTATCAAGCCATCCTTTCATTGCATCTGTAATTAGATAATCCCGACTGAATTTTTTAATTAAATAAAGTGGCATACCAGTGCTGGGATAGTATTTGTAATCTGAACCCAGATAAGCATGTAGTCCAATTCCTAAGTTGCTTTCTGTTGCTGTGATGTTAGTGTAAAAAGGAGATAGATATGTTGTGATTGATGGAATTTTTTTATTTGGAAATGCGACATGATATCTGCTAAAAACATTTGTTAAACTATCGCTCAGTCCTTCAATGTTTGAATATTTCTTATTTGCATCGCTAAAGACTTCAAGCATGTATTTATCGTGTGTGTATTGCTTTAAATTGTTTATTAACTCTTGGCTAGTTGGCAAGGTTACTTTATCATCTACTTTTATTAACATTGATCTGGTTGCAATACCCGATAATTTTAAACACCATAAATCAAAAAAATCTCCATATTTATTTCGAAGCTTGTTGACAGAAAGGCTATCAAATTCTCTAATTAAAAACAAATCCTGTTCAAATCGATTAACCTTTAAGGATATTTTAATATCTGGTATTTCTACCGGTTCAGGAGCATTTTTTTTCTTTTTGTTTTCAGTGCAACTGCTGAGCCCAATTATTATTCCAAATAAGGATATAACTATTGCAAATTTTCCTAATTTTAACGCATCAAATATGTACATTATGAAGAATAAGTTTTTAGTAGTTTTATTGATAGTTATCTTGTCTGCGAATATAACGAACGCACAGGAACAAAAATTTCATTTTGGGTTAAAAGTTGCACCTACTATCGCTTGGATGAAGCCAGATACAAAAGGATTAAATCGCGATGGTTCTAAATTAGGTTTTACATATGGCTTGATGGGGGAGAGTAATTTTGCACCCAATTATGCTTTTACATACGGAGCGCAGGTTACTTATCGTGGAGGAATTCTGAAATATGATACTGTTGCAATTTTTCCTCGAACAAGTTATGTTCTTAAGTATGTTGAGCTTCCAATCGGAATTAAAATGAAAACAAATGAGTTTAATCATTATCGCTATTTTGGGCAGTTTGGAATAGTGCCAGGTTTAAATTTATCAGCTAAGTCTGCAACTGAAAAAGAATCAAATATTGAATCAAAAGCCTACATCACAGATATTAATATGTCGATGATGATTGCTGTAGGTACAGAATATACTATTTCGGGTTCAACTACTTTTTTAGCGTCTCTAGAATTTAATAATGGATTTATAGATGTTTTGACAAAGTCGAAAGATTCAGACCCGCAATTCAAGGCTATTTCTAATTATGTTGCTTTGAATCTTGGGATAATGTTTTAATTAAATCCCATTTAATCTAAGATGTTGCGTATAGCACTCGCTCAGTTGAATTATCATGTAGGTAATTTAACATTCAATAAGAATATCATTCTCGATAAAATTCATCAATCGATTAATCAAAATGTCGACTTATTAGTTTTTTCAGAGCTGTCATTGTGTGGTTATCCTCCTTTAGATTTACTCAATTACGAACACTTTATAGAAAACTGTAACAGTGATTTGAAGCAAATTGCAAAGCATTGTAAGAATATTTCTGTCATCATAGGAGCTCCAACAGTTAATCCAGATGTTAATGGAAAGAACTTATTTAATTCTGCAGTGCTAATTCAGAATGGTGAAATAACCGAAATCAGAAATAAATCACTCTTGCCAACCTATGATATTTTTGATGAGTATCGCTGGTTTGAACAAAATAAATCATTTGCCTGCGTAGAGGTGAAAGGAGTAAAAATTGCTTTAACAATCTGCGAAGATCTTTGGAACATGGATGCAGATCCATTGTACACCAACTGGCCAATGAATGAACTGGTAAAAGAGTCGCCATCACTCATGGTTAATATTGCTGCTTCTCCATTTAATTTTAATCACGAAGAGGAAAGAAAAAATATTTTAAGAAAGAATGTCTCAAATTATCACCTGCCTCTTGTATATGTAAATCAAATTGGCGCTAATACCGATGTTGTTTTTGATGGTGGATCATTAGCAATGAATGCCGATGGAACTATCATTAAAGAGCTTGATTATTTTAAAGAGGACTTTTTAATTGTAGATTTTGATACGACTACAAAATCATTTACTACCGACAAAAAAGTTAATTACGAAACACCTTCTAAAATTTCTAAAATTAATAATGCACTCATACTTGGCATAAAAGATTATTTTGGAAAGTCCGGTTTTAAAAAAGCAATCGTTGGTTTGTCGGGTGGGATTGATTCTGCAGTAGTGCTGTCATTAGCTGCCGAGGCTTTGGGATCGGAAAATGTGCATGCAGTTTTAATGCCTTCAGAGTTTTCTTCACAGCATTCTATCGATGATGCATTGCACTTAGTTGAAAAATTAAAGTGTTCTCACGAAATCATTTCAATTGCGGATATATTTAACCGTTATGAAGGTGCTCTAGAAGAATCATTCAAGGAAACAAGTTTTAATGTAGCTGAAGAAAATATTCAATCACGTATTCGTGGTACTCTGTTAATGGCCATTAGTAATAAATTCGGATACATTTTGCTTAACACGTCTAATAAAAGCGAATTGGCCGTTGGGTATGGAACTCTGTACGGCGACATGAACGGCGGGTTGTCAGTGATTGGCGATTTATACAAGACAGAAGTTTATGAATTGGCAAATTATATTAACCGAAAAAATGAAGTAATTCCATTAAACACCATAACAAAAGCACCTTCGGCTGAATTACGTCCGAATCAAAAGGATTCTGATTCTTTACCTGATTATGAATTATTGGATGCTATTTTGTTTGAGTACATTGAGAAAACCAAAAGCGTTCATGCTATTATTCAAAAATTGAATAACGTTGATGTAGTAACGAAAGTAGTAAGAATGGTTAATGCTAACGAATGGAAGCGACATCAATTTGCGCCAATCATAAGAGTTTCTACTAAGTCATTTGGTCGCGGCCGACGAATGCCAATTGTTGCAAAATACGATTAGCAATTATTTTATTTCCCAGGTTTCTCCACCTCTTAATAAAGCTTCTAAATCACCTTCTCCTTTCTTGCTTTTAGCATATTGAATTTGTTCGTTCAATCCAACTTCATAGCAAGGACGAGCCGATTCGTAAAACACGCCAAACGGTCTTGGTAAATGTCCTGTTCCTTCCACCGGTCTTTCAAAAAATCTAGATAGTAATCCTGCCTTAGTTAAATCGCTTTCATTGTGTACCCATAAGTCATTTACACTATATTTCCCATCTTCCAATGAAACAATAGTCGGTTTAAACCCATCAAGCATAATTCCTTTGTCGGAATTCTGACCAAAAACTAACGGCTTATTATTTTCTAAAAAGATTGTCTCTTCTTTCTTACTTGATTTTTCTGTAAAGATTTCAAATGTTCCATCATTAAACACATTACAGTTTTGATAAATTTCCAATAATGATGTTCCTATATGTGCATTTGATCTTCTAAGCATGTCCTTCAAATGAATAGGGTCTCTATCCATCGACCTTGCAATAAAACTTCCTTCAGCTCCTAACGCTAATGCAATAGGGTTAAATGGATGGTCCAGAGATCCCATCGGAGTCGACTTAGTAATTTTTCCTTCTTCCGATGTTGGTGAATATTGTCCTTTTGTTAAACCATAAATTTCATTGTTGAACAAAAGTAGATTTACATTAAAATTTCTTCTTAATAAATGAATAAAATGATTACCCCCAATAGATAATGAATCACCATCGCCTGAAATAATCCATACACTAAGTTCAGGTCGCGTTGCTTTCAATCCACTTGCAATGGCAGAAGCTCTACCATGAATAGAGTGCATTCCAAATGTTTCCATATAATAAGGAAAGCGTGATGAGCAGCCGATACCAGAGATAAAAACAATTTCTTCTCTTGGTATTCCAAGTTCTGGCACTACAGTTTGAACTTGCTTTAATATTGAATAATCCCCGCAACCAGGACACCATCTTACTTCTTGATCTGTTACCAGATCTTTACTTGTCATTGTCGGGGTTGTTGTGTTTGTTGTTTCCATTAAAATGTTGTCTAACGGTAATGTATATACTAAACTAGTTCTTCTATTTTTACTAAAATTTCTGATGTTGCAAATGGCATCCCTTTAATTTTATTTAACCCAATTGCAGGAACCAAAAACTTATCTCTGATAATTGATTTTAATTGTCCCGTATTCATCTCAGGAATTAAAACTTTCTCGTAATTCTTTAATAAATCACCTAGGTTTTTTGGGAAAGGAACGATATGTCTGATATGCGCATGGCTAACATCAATTCCTTTAGCTCTTGCTTCTATAACTGCACCTTTAATCGCACCATATGTTGAACCCCATCCTAAAACTAAAATTTTACCTTTCTCTGTTCCATTGTCGATTGTTTGATCAGGTATTGAATCTGCAACTTTCTCTACTTTAGCAGCTCTCATTTTTACCATGAATTCATGATTTTCTGGATCGTAACTGATATTACCAGTTTCGTGTTGCTTTTCTAATCCTCCAATTCTATGTTCTAACCCTTTTGTTCCAGGTATAGCCCATGGTCTCGAAAGATTTTCATTTCGTTTATAAGGTAAAAACTTCTCACCGTTTAACTCAGTTGTAAATTCAACTTTGATAGGCTTTAGTTGATCTGCATTTGGAAATCTCCAAGGCTCTGATCCATTTGCAATGTATCCATCGCTTAGGAAAATTACGGGAGTCATATATTCTAAAGCAATTCTGCATGCTTCATAAACTGTTTCAAAACAATCAGCAGCAGATTTTGCAGCAATCACAGGAATTGGTGCTTCTCCATTTCGTCCATAAACAGCCTGAAACAAATCGCTTTGCTCTGTTTTGGTAGGTAAGCCAGTAGACGGACCTCCACGCTGAACATTGATAATTAAAAGCGGTAATTCAAGCATTAAAGCAAGGCCCATTGCTTCTGTCTTTAAGGCAATACCTGGTCCTGATGATGTTGTAATTCCCAATTTTCCTCCAAACGAAGCCCCTATAGCAGAACAAATAGCTGCTATTTCATCCTCTGCCTGAAATGTTTTAACTCCGAAATTTTTGTGTCGTGCTAACTCGTGCAATATGTCCGAAGCAGGTGTGATAGGGTAACTCCCTAAAAATAAATCAAGACCACTTTTTTTAGAAGCTGCAATCAAACCAATCGCCGTTGCCTGATTACCCATAATATTTCTATAAGTTCCCGCAGGCATAGGTGCCGGGTTGATAGTAAATCGGGTAGGGGCAGTTTCACTGGTCTCACCAAAGTTGTATCCCGCGTGAAGTACTTTTAAGTTAGCAGCAAGAATCTCAGGTTTCTTTGAGAATTTATCTTCTAAAAACTTAATTGTAAAAGACATTTCGCGGTTGTACATCCAATATAAAAAACCAAGAACAAACATATTCTTTGCACGATCAATTTCTTTTGTGCCTAAGCCCGAATCTGAAAGTGCAGCCTTCGTCATTTTAGTAACATCTATACTTACTACGCGGTAACCATCTAGTGATCCATCTGTCAAAGGACTTACATTATCGGTGTAATTTGCTAATCTTAGATTTTTA
This sequence comes from Bacteroidota bacterium, assembly GCA_947447155.1. Lineage (GTDB taxonomy): Bacteria > Bacteroidota > Bacteroidia > AKYH767-A > OLB10 > CAINEC01. The sequence goes on from CANFIN010000001.1 coordinate 13,338, forward strand.
GGATCAAATCCATCAGTGTTCACAATGATAGTTCCGCCCTTTTTTAAATTTCTTAGGTTAGCCTTTAATGCAGCTGCATTCATTGCTACAAGCACATCGCAAAAATCTCCTGGCGAGAAGATGTTTACACTGCCAAAGTGCAATTGAAAACCAGATACACCCGGAATTGTTCCCTGAGGGGCTCTGATTTCAGCAGGGAAATCTGGAAATGTACTGAGGTCATTCCCAAACATGGCTGCTGTATTCGTAAACTGTGTTCCCGTCAGCTGCATTCCGTCGCCAGAATCACCTGCAAATTTTATTATTACTCTCTCAAGAACTTGATTGTTTGATGTCATGATTTTAAGCTTCGTACTTTAAAAGTCGTGGCAAATTTAACTATAATTTACTCCTTAACCTTAAAAGATAAACATAAAAAAGCCCCGATTGTTAAACACATCGGGGCTAAAACATGAAAAGTGGGGATTATGATTGGCGGTTAATCCAATTGATTAACTCGTTGACGCTACTGTCGAATGTAAATACATTGTAAACTGTATAGAAATAACCAGGATCATTTACATATCGATAACTATATTTCGCAAGATTAATTCGGTTAATTTCAAAGGTGATGAACCCTAAAAGCTCTCGGAGTTCTTCACTACTAATTGGGTTTGTTCTGATGTATTCCTTACAGATGGCAATTCTTGTGTCGTCAAAACTTTCACGACCTACTAAATCCTTTAATTCCTCAAATCGGTTATCGTGATAGTTGTTATTCGCATAATTATTGCCGTAATAGTTTCCGCAGTAGCCATAACTAATTGGCACTATCGTATTATTACACTCTTGATGGTAATTACCCTGCAAAGGATTAATGTCGGTTATTTTTAAAATGTTTTGATAAGTAAGTACTGCTTTTACTTTAGATCTAGCGGGAATGGTAATAAATCCATTATAAACTAGTCTAAAATTTCCAGATCCTTGTCCGCAGTTATTATGATACTGTCCACCAACGGTCCATATTTTAATTTTATGGTCACCTGGCGCTAAATCACTAATGATAATTTCTCTTGAAGGGATGTTGTAATTGATCCGGTCGATTTCTACTATGATTGACCTGTCGTTAAAAGTCCGGATGTTAAGTTTAGATCTGAATCCGTCTGCTTTAGCACTAACGTTTAGAATAACTAAAGCAATAAAAGTGTAAAGTGAATTTTTCATAATTGGTTCCTCCTATATTTTTTAAACTTAATTTAGAAAAGCCAATCATCATGCCAAAAAAAAATAGATATTTGAAATAACAATTTTATCGCTAAGTATGCAGCAATTCTTTATTGTAGGAATAGGAAGTTTTTTAGGAGGAGGACTTCGATATTTAATCTCCATTTTTTTTAATCAAAAAGTGAATGGTGATTTTCCCTACGCAACATTATCAGTAAATCTTCTAGGTTGCTTGTTAATAGGATTATTCTATGGTCTCTTCGAAAAAAGTTTAATTAATAACGATTGGAAATTATTTCTTACTACAGGATTGTGTGGAGGATTTACAACCTTCTCTTCATTCTCAAATGAGTCATTGGAATTATTTAAGCAAGGTAATATAATGTCAATGTTGATTTATATTTTAATCAGTATTATCATTGGTATTACTTTAACTTATGCAGGATATTTAATGGCGAAAAGCAGTTAAGAAATTATTTTTTCTTAGCCTTTTTTTGCGCTTTATTTTTTTCAGACTTTACCTTTTCTTTTAAGTCATCAGCTTTTGAAAGGTTTTTCCAATAGTCTTTTCCATAATCAACAAATACTTCATCATCTGCTTTGATAGTGCGAGTTGCAACAATAAAAACTCTTTTCTCGCCTTGTCTTGTCTTGATTTCGTATTGGGCATTGTTTTTTAATCCATCAACTCTTCCAATTCCTTTCGCGTCATTAGCATATCTACCTATTGCTTCTTTTGTAAAATAAGCATCAATGCAACGATTTTTAGTTATAAAAAATGCATACCCTTCATGTCCTTCTTCTGCTCTCTTTTCACATACCGACCAAGGAACAATTTCCCCCTCGTATTCACATACAATCTCGCCTCTTTTAACTTCGTTTTTTACAAATAGGCCTTTGCCAGCACCGGGAATTAAACTCTTTTTTAGATATAACATTGTATGTTTTGATAATGGATTTGGAGGTGCAAAGATATAATTCTTAAACTAATAATTTAAGGTGATAGCAAATATTAAATCGATGCTACGACAAGATTTTTTTTAGCAGCGTATTAGCATCAGAAATCGTTTTTATATTAGTGAAACTGACACTAAGCTTTCCTTTGTCTTCTTTCATCTTTGAAATATGCTGATGTTGCTGTACAAATTTTAAGATGGTATTAAATGCATTGCTTTGATAATAATCAGAAGTGGAGTTGCTGATAAAATACCCTTTAAATAATTTATTCTTTAGTAATATTTTTTCAAATCCGATTTTTTTAGCATTCCATCTCAAACGAATCGTATCCATTAAGTCAATAACCTGAGACGGCACATCCCCAAATCTGTCTTTAAGGTTTCTTTCAAACTCCAGTAGTTTCTCTTCATTATTTATTTCATCAAGTTCTTTATACAAACTTAAACGCTCAGCAATATTCTCTACATAAGTTTCTGGAATTCTCATTTCCATATCCGTATCAATCTGACAATCCTGAACAAAGTCTGCATTTTCATCTTTTGGAAAAACATCTTTGAAATCAGAGTCTTTTAATTCTTGAATAGCTTCATCAAGGATTTTATGATACATCTCAAAACCAATTTCAGAAATGAATCCACTTTGTTCGCCGCCTAATAAATTACCAGCACCACGAATATCTAAATCTTTCATAGCAACCTGAAAACCACTTCCAAGATCGGAATGCTCTTCAATGGCTTTTAATCGCTGACGAGCTTCAGGTGTAAGCACTGTAACAGGAGGCGCAAGTAAATAACAAAATGCCTTTTTATTTGAACGTCCAACTCTGCCTCGCATCTGATGTAAGTCACTCAAACCAAAATAGTGCGCGTTGTTAATGATCATCGTATTTGCATTACTGATATCTAAACCAGATTCAATGATGGTAGTGGCTAATAAAACGTCTGTTTCTCCCTCTATAAAATTCATTAGAATTTCTTCCAGTTTATCTCCATCCATCTGTCCATGGCCAACACCAATTTTAACACCCGGACAAAGTTTCGCAATCATTGCAGCCATATCATGTATGTCCTGAACTCTGTTATGAATGAAAAACACCTGGCCACCACGAGAAATTTCATAATTGATAGCATCTCGTATTAATTGATCGTTGAAAGTATGTACTTCAGTTGTTACAGGATAACGGTTAGGTGGAGGAGTGTTTATGATGGATAGATCACGAGCTCCCATTAAAGAGAACTGAAGCGTTCTTGGAATAGGCGTAGCCGTTAGTGTTAATGTATCAACATTTAATTTAATTGATTTTAATTTTTCTTTTGATGACACACCGAACTTTTGTTCTTCATCTATAATCATCAAGCCTAAATCTTTAAACTTTATATCCTTGCTCAATATACGATGCGTACCAATGATGATATCGATTTTCCCTTCACTTAATCGTTTCAGTGTTTCTGTTTGCTGCGCACTTGTTTTAAATCGGTTGATGTAATCAATGTTAACAGGAAAGCTCTTTAATCGTTCTTTAAATGTACGGTAGTGTTGTAAAGCCAAAATAGTTGTAGGGACTAATACAGCTACCTGTTTACCATCCGTTGCTGCTTTAAATGCGGCTCTTATAGCAATTTCTGTTTTGCCAAATCCAACATCTCCACAAATTAAACGATCCATCGGATAGTCTTTCTCCATATCCTTTTTTACATCTACCGTTGATTTAATCTGATCTGGAGTATCCTCGTAAATAAAGGATGCCTCTAATTCATTTTGAAGATATCCATCTCGCGTAAATGCAAATCCTTTTTGCGCTTTTCGTTTTGCATAAAGTGCAATCAGGTCTTTGGCAATATCTTTTACTTTCTTTTTTGTTTTTGATTTTAATGTTGCCCACGCTGTAGATCCTAATTTATTTAATGTAGGAGCATTGCCATCTTTACTGCTATATCTTGCAATACGATGTAAACTATGAATACTGATGTATAAAATATCATTATCCTTATAAACTAAACGAATCGCTTCTTGCGGCTTTCCATTTACATCCATTGTTTCTAAGCCTGCAAATCTTCCAACACCATGATCAATATGTGTAATAAAATCTCCTGGCTTTAGTGAGTAAAGGTCTTTTAGAGTTATCGATTCACTTTTGCTATAATTCTTTTTTAAACGGAAACGATGGTAACGATCAAAAATCTGATGGTCAGTATAAAAATTAATTTTCAACTCATCATCAATAAATCCTTGATGAAGCGATGTTAGCAATGTGTGAAATTTTAATTCCTTTCCTTTAAATTCATCTGGTCTAGGTATGTCCTCAAAAATGGAATGGATTCGTTCCGCTTGCTTCGCTTGATCAGAGAAAAGCAAATTAGTAAATCCTTTTTTTTGACTCTTATATAAGTCTTCTAGTAATAAATTAAAATTCTTATTGAAATGTGGTTGAGGCTTTGTTTTAAATTCAATAATAGGAATATCATTGTTATAAGGCTTATTACCAAATTCAATGATAGTTCTTGCTTGTAAATTTTCTTTGAAGAGGTCAATTGAGTCAAAGATGTCATCAATATTCCGCTCTACTTGTTCTTCTTCATAAAAGATATTACTCCCGTAATTTTGCTCTGTTACCTCTTGCGATGCTTCAATACATTGATAAACATATTCTAAATCTTTGATAAAAAACAAGGTGTTATTTGCAATGAATTTAAAAAATGTTTCTTGTTCTTCTTTAACAATTCCAGTTTGTATATTAGGAATGATAGTTACAAATCCAATGTTTTTCTCACTTAACTGCGTTGAAGGATCGAAACATCTGATGGATTCAATTTTATCATTATAAAATTCGATTCTGTAGGGTAGTTCATGCGCAAAAGAGTAGATGTCTACAATTCCACCCCTGATTGAAAATTGTCCTGGCTCATAAACAAAATCAGTTCTTTCAAATTTATTTTCTATTAAAAACTCTTGAATAAATTCTGTCGAAAGTCGCTCGTTTAATTTTATTTCTAAAGTATTTCGTTCGAGTGATTTTTTAGTAATTACTTTTTCTTGAATAGCTTCAGGATAACTGACTATAATCAGATTGTCTGATTTGTTGATGCGCGTTAGTACTTCAGCTCTTTGAAGTACAAGGGCACTATCCAGTTGGTCGATTTTATAAGGCTTTCTATAAGAAGAAGGGAATAATAAAACTCTGTTTTCACCAAGTAAATTCTCTAAATCATTTTGAAAGTAGGCAGCTTCTTCACGGTCGCCTAATAAAACTAAAATTGGTCCAGTAAATTGATTAAAATATCCCGCTATAAATAAAGCACTTGCAGACCCTGTTAAACCAGTTAGATAAACCGCTTTTTTTTGTTGATTAAAAAGCATTGAGTAGAGTTCAGAAGTTTGTCTTCCGTTCTTGTAAAATTCAATGACTTGATTTAGTTCCACGATTAATTTGCGAATGCAAAATTAGTAAAAACAATCCGTTGTTTAATCGTAAGCGTCACAGTTGTTCTTTTTCTTTTTCCTGCCCTTTGATTTTCTATTGTTACCTTTCATTCCTTGCTGATTTCCATTAACAATTCTATAAACTATGCTAAAACCAGCTGTAACATAAGTATCGTTATTTTTTTGGTTACCTCTTCCAACTCCATCCGTTGGGTATCCTTTTTGAAAATTATTTGCTAGTTCAACAGCCAATTGTCCATTAGGCGTTTGTGAAAGTCTAGTTGAATCGGCAAATACAGTACTAATGTCATCTAAATAATCAAAGAATGTCCAATGATTAATAAGTTCAAATCGCAAAGCAAAGGCATTGCTTAACCTCGCTTCAACGCCTATACCTGCAGGCGCGGAAACTTGATATAATTTATATGGCTTTGGATATTGACCTCCTTCTATAAATTGCCCCTCAGTGCCTAAAGGTTGTAATTCAATTTCGTTTCCATCGTTAATAGCAATCGGGTTATGATGTAAAGCTCCGATTCCAATAATAATGAATGGAGTTAATCGTTGCTTCCGCCTAGTAAATGATTTTTTGAAAATTTGGTATTCATATCTCAGTGAAACGTCATCAATATCAGACTGAAAATGCAAATTTCTTTTCCGATTGTAAGAGTGAATTGCTAATGAATCAGCACCTTCGATAAATGCACTATTATAGTTAAAAGATATGCTACTTCTATTGCTTAACTTATAAATCAATCCTGCATTCCAGTAATGACCAAACAACTCCTTGCTTGTTAAAAGCCTGTCGTTTAAATCACCATAATACCAGGTCGTTCCATAACCTGCGTAAATACCTAATCTCGATTGAGATAATAATGCTTGATTTGTACAAATTATACAAATCAAGACAAGAAAAATTCTTTTCCTCACTTTTAATTTATCAAAATTTCACCATTCATTTCACTGGGAATCTCTATTCCCATTAAATGCAGAATCGTAGGTGCAATATCAGCTAATCTCCCATTTAAAACTTGTTTACTCATATCTCCGACATAAATAATCGGAACGGGATTTAAAGTATGTGCTGTATTTGGACTACCATCGTCATTTAACATTTTATCAGCATTTCCGTGATCAGCAATAATAATAAAATCATATTGATGCTTTATACCCAAATTGATAATTTCATTCAAGCAGTTATCAACTTTTTCAACGGCTTTGATGGCCGCACTTATTACACCTGTATGACCTACCATATCGGCATTGGCAAAATTCAAGCATATAAATTCAGCACTTTCTTTTTTTATCTCCTCCAATACAAGATTTTTAACTTCTTCTGCACTCATTTCAGGCTGTAAATCATAAGTAGCAACTTTTGGAGATGCTGCCATTAACCTTATCTCATTTTTAAAAGGAATCTCCCTTCCGCCAGAAAAGAAAAATGTAACATGAGGATATTTCTCGGTCTCAGCTGCACGAATTTGTCGCTTTCCCGCCTTTTCAAGTACTTCGCCTAATGTGTTGATTAAATTGTCTTTTTCAAAAACAACATTAATATTTTTATAGCTATCATCATACCTAGTCATAGTGAAATAATGAAGCGGAATTGTATTCATTTCATATGAAGGTATGCTTTCCTGCGTAAGCACTTGCGTTATTTCACGACATCTATCAGTTCTGAAATTAAAACATAAAACAATATCATTTTCCTTTATAGTTATTGTAGGTTCTCCATTGCTGTTAGTAACGATTATTGGTTTTATAAACTCATCTGATACTTCGTTTTCGTACGATTCATTGATGCCATCTTCCCAATTAGTATAATGATCGCCAATTCCATAAACTAATGCATCATATGCTATTTTAATTCGCTCCCATCGTTTATCTCTATCCATGGCGTAATACCTTCCGGTTATACTCGCTATTTTTCCTGTTGTGCTTTTTAAATGGCTATCTAAGTCTTTTAAATATTTTATACCATTCTTGGGATTAGTGTCCCGCCCATCCGTAAATGCATGAATAAAAACATTTTCAACTTTATACTTATGTAGAATTGATATCAGATATTTTAAATGCTCAATATGAGAGTGAACGCCACCATCTGAAACTAATCCAATTAAATGAACATTGCATTTCTTGTCATTGGCTAATTGAATTAAATTAACCAGCACAGGGTTTAGTTCTAGTGTGTTTTCTCGGATAGATTTATTGATAATTGCAAGGTCTTGCCAAACGACTCTGCCAGCTCCAATATTTAAATGCCCAACTTCTGAATTACCCATTTGCCCATCAGGTAAACCAACATCTTCACCGCTTGTAATTAATGAAGCTGATGGATAATTGCTAATCAGACTTCTGAAAAATGGAATATTTGCTTTTGATATTGCATTGCCTTCCGATTCTGGAGCAATGCCCCAACCATCTAATATAATTAAACCTATTTTACGCATTTTTTAAATATACTACAAAGGTAGATATAAAAGCAAGATGATTTTATGATTTAACAGGGTAGCTTAATTGTGAAAATAGTTCCATTTGGAATATTTGATTTGATTTCAATATTTCCTTTATGCATCAAAACTACTTTTTTAACAATGTATAGTCCAAGTCCAGTTCCCTTTGTTCTTCTTGTTTCTTCATTTCCTATTCGATAAAATTTATCAAAAACTTTATCTCGTTCTTTTATGTCTATTCCACAGCCAAAATCTTTAACTGTTAGCTCTATATTATTCTGATTTTTTTTAAGCGTTAAAATTATTTCCGCAGGCTTTTCGCTGTATTTTTCCGCATTCTCAAGCAAGTTATAAATCAATGAAGTAATAGCAAGTTTGTCGCCTTTGTAAAAAATGTTATTATCTCTTTCAAGAATTATTTCTGAACCGTTGAATATACCCTTTTGATAGTTTGATATGAGCTCGGTTAAATAATCACTAAAATTAAAATCCTCAAAATGATATTCTGCATTTTGAGATTCTAATCGGCTAGCGAAGAGTGCATTTTCTATTAATAAATTTATTCTGTCTGTCTCGTTTAATGCTCTGGAAATAATTTCTTTTTTTTGATTTTCTTCTAAATTTCTTTTCTCTATTGTTTGTAAACTAAGCTTTATTGCAGCTAATGGAGATTTAAATTCATGCGTTATTGATAATAAAAAGTTTTTCTGTTGTCTAGCCAAATCAAATTCTTGATTAAAGGCTCTTTTAGTTCTATAAATTCCAAAAATCAAAAGTGAAAGAAAGACTACACCTTCACCTGCAACCATTGACCATCTCTTTTTAAGAAGGTTGTTGTATTGTAATTCGTAATATTGAAATTCTTGTTTAGTAATTGAAGTCTTTTGAGCAAATTCTATTTTTTGATGATATAACTCCTTATTCAAATTAATAAGTAAATAAGACCACCATGAAAATTGCAGTAAAACATAAAATACTAAAGAGTAAAATAAAAGTAAAGTTCTTGAAGTTGTTATTTGCCCTGACATAAAGGCAAATTTAATCCGATTGAATTAAAATAAAAGCCTATTCTTCAAAAGATGTTGAAATAATATTCCCATCAACTACTTTAATTACCTCCCATTGCCCTTCTGAGTTTAAATATTGAATCTCATATTTATTTACTCCAGGTGTCCATTCTTTGTAATGCGTCCAGTTTAAATATGTTGTTCTATCGATTAACTCGCCTTGGAGGTAAATAGATGTAGCAAGATTGCTGTTTGTGCCAAGTAGGCTACAATCGTTTTTTACAAGAATATGGTAATAATATTCTTTTGCATTAACATCTGCATCATAATCATTGTAGAAATTAATTCCTGCCGGTACTGATGCAATTAAAGTAAATGCAATATTGTCTGTTGATCTGTAGATTTCATAAGACGAAACTCTTTCAGGGTGCAATACAGGTGTTGACCATTCTGTTAATACCATTTTATTATCTACGACAGTTGATCGTATAATATCTACATGTTGATTTTCTAAAATGTTTATTGGTGTAGCGTTCGATGTGTCGCTGTTAGAGTAAAATGTTGATGAACATAAATCAGTTGCTTTAACCAAATAGGAGTACTCATACGGACAATATAATCCTGTATCTAAATAGGAAAGTATCGAATTGTCAAGTGTTGCAATTAATACAGGGCTTCCATTTGGCTTTTCTGTTCGGTATAATTCATATTTGTTCAAATTACAACCAAGATATGGTGTCCAATGAATATAAATATTTTGATTAGCAGTTTGCGCTGTAATGTTTATTGTGGTGGCAGGATGTAGTAAGCTAATGTCAATTGCGTTTTCACAATAATCGATAGTTTGTACCTTATAAGTGTAGGTATTTAATTTTGTAATAAGTCCAGTATCAATATAGGTTGTATAATTTTGATTGCTGTATTGTTTAGCGTTGTTATCAGTATAAATCAAGTCATAATTTCCTGTTATTTCATTTAATCGAAATACTTTATACTTTTTTAAATCTGTAGCAAAACTATTTCGCCATGTAATACTAACTTGGTTATCGGATAAAACGGATACACTCATAATTGGATCTTCATCAGGAGGCAATGAATCTGCAATGTTAATGTAGTCTGGTTTTAAAATTGTGTCTGAGCAACCATTTGAATTTGTCACTACAAGCATAATACTATAGTTGCCAGAAAATAAATAACTGGTGCTTGGTTGAAATTGATTTGATAAACTTGTTGCTAAATTCCAATTATAAGAAGGTGATAAAAGATTTGTTGAGGTGTTAGTAAAGTTCACTGGAGAGTTTTTGCAACCTAAGGTATCACTACTATAAAAATTAGCAGATGGGCTTTTTAACACAGATATGGAATTCAAATTGAATGTATCTGTGCAGCCTAGACTATTATATGCAATTAATTGAGTAGTATAAATGCCATCTTGTGTATAAATGTAATTTGGATTTGACAAATTCGAACTGTCCGAATTTCCAAAATTCCATAAGTAAGTATTTGCACCAGTGGATAAATTGTTGAAATTTATTGTTAATGGATTACATCCTTGATAACTTGATGCTACTCCTTTTGCAGTAGGACTTTCTAATATGTGAATTGTGTTGGTTGTTGTATCTGAGCAACCATTTGAATTAACCACAATTAGATTTGGATAATAAAAACCAGGTAAATTATATATTGTATTTGTTTGCAGATTATTGCTCAAAGTTCCATTTCCTAAATTCCAAATATAATTTGCATTTATTGTATCACTAGAAATACTCGATAATGTAATTCCTGCTCGACTACATGCTACTGTATCACTTACTGTAATTGATACAATTGGTGTCTGTAAAACTGTTACCGGATTAACAAAGTCAAATGTGTCTCTGCAGCCATGGTTTGTTATTGCAATCAACTTAGGATAATAATTTCCGCCTGCATAATAAGTATGAGATGTATCAAAAGAAGATGAACCAGAGCCGTCGCCAAATGCCCATATATATTGTGATGCAAATTGCGATTGATTAATAAAATTTGTTGTAAAATTTGAACAGCCAATAAAGTTGGAAACAGTTGCTGCAGCTACAGGTAATTGGAAAATTCTTACTGGAATAGGGAAGGTATATGATGAGCTACATCCTAATGTATCAGAAGTGATTAATGTAACCATAAAGGAGCCAGTGTCTTTATAAATATGATAAGGGTTGCTCATTGTTGATGTATAACCATCTCCAAAGTTCCAATTGTAGGTAGATGCATTAATAGACGAATCAATAAAACCAATTGATGTATTTTGGCATCCTGATGTAATTGGAATATTGAATTTTGTATAAGTACCAGGAATAAAAATATACTGTGGTTTAACCATAGTATCTACACAGCCAATATCACTTCTTGTAATTAATGAAATCGTGTAGTATCCTGGTATATTATAAATATGACTAGGATTTACATTCGTTGATGAGCCACCATCACCAAAGCTCCATTCGAAAACGTTCGCATCTGTAGATGTGTTCGTGAAGCTGATTTGTGTCGGAGAGCAGCCTGCAATAGTAGGTGAATAAAAATCGGATGTTGGCTTTTTAGAATTAATTAGTCCAGGGTAAAAGGCGGTATCTACACATCCACTCGGAAAAGTCGCTATTAGAGTCACATCAAATAAACCGCCATTGTATGTGTGAACGGGATTTTTTTGTGTTGATGTTAATCCATCGCCAAAAAACCAATTCCAAGAAATTGCACCATTACTTACATCGGTAAATTGAACTTGTAATGGAGCGCAGCCATTTGTGTTATTTGCAATAGCAGATGCTTTGTAATAGCTAATATTTTTCTTCTTTACGACCTTAGAACAACCGTAATTATCTGTAATAGTTAACTTGATTGAATCATTAGGTGCATTGTAATAAGTATAAACCGGGTTTGATAAACTAGAAATATCATTATTACCAAATTCCCAAAACCATGTCACAGCTGTAGGTGTTTGTGGTGTAAATGTTACAGTAATAGGCATGCAAATACCGCTGGTTGTATATGTGAAATTTGACTGTGGATCATCTACTGTAATATAGTTGATAGCAGTTTTTGTTTTAATACAACCACCATTAAAAACTTTCAAAGTAACTGTGTATATACCTGCTTGCAAATAGGTATGGGTAGGTATAGTATCCGTCGATGTAGTTCCATCTCCAAAATCCCAAAAATAGGAGTATCCATACAAACTTAGGTTGTTAAATGTAATGCTATTGCCTAAACAAATAATGGGATTTGCAACATCAAAATCAGCACTTGAATTATTTACATTAATATTTTGGGGTAAATAAAATGTATCAATACAATTAGTATAATCAGTAGTAATAATAAATGCATTGTAGCTGCCAACTGAATTATAGGCATGAGTTGTTGAAAAATTATTCGAAGTTGATCCATCTCCGAAATGCCATATGCAAGAAACGAAATCCGAACTATTGCTAATTGAAAATTGTAATTGATTATTTATGCATTCATCATAGGTATTAGCACTAGCAGTGTTTAAATGACCAAGCGTTATTGTTGTATCCAGATTTGTAATGCAACCAGATCCAATTGTTAAAGTTAAACTAATATTATATTGTCCTGAACTAGTATATGTATGCAATGGATTTGCAATAGTCGATCCTGTGCCATCTCCAAAATCCCAATTATATGAAACGACAAATGGTGTTGTGCAATTAAATTGAACTTTATAAGGTTTGCATGAATTTAATACTGTAGCACCAATTGGTTTTTTAATATATGGTATTACCTCAACAATAGCAAAAGGATTAAAAGTTTGAGTACAGCCACCAGGCATAGCCGTTGTTAGGCTTACGATGTATACACCAGCGTTTAAATATAAATTTGTTGCGTTTTGTGTATTTGATGTATTTCCATCCCCGAAATCCCAATTCCAAGAATTACTAGACGATGTAGGGTCATTAAAGGTATGAGGATCTCCTAAACAAATTTTTATTGTATCTGGCAAGGTATAATTAGTTGTTGGATCAACTATGGTTATATAATTTAATTTAATAGTAGTATCTACACAGCCGAATGTATTAGTGACAATTAATGTTATAGGGTAAATACCAATAGAGTTGTAAGTATGTGTTGGATTTTGTAAAGTAGAGCTGGTCCCATCTCCAAATAGCCATAAATAATTTACAATATTGTTTTGTGTGGTCGTATTATTAAATTGTACTGTCATGCCAGGACAGCCTATTTTAGGAGTCGCTTGAAATTGTGCCTCCGGATCATATACTTTTACAGCGGATGTCATTTTTATTGAATCTGAACATCCATTTTGAGATATTGCTGTTAATGAAATTGAATAACTTCCTCCAGAAGTGTATGTTTTTGTAGGACTGTTTAATGTTGATGTTGTATTTCCAAAGCTCCACAAATAGGAACTTGCTCCAATCGAGTTGTTTATTGTTTGAATTGTGAATGGTGCACAACCTGTATCTTGTACTAACGAAAATGCAGGTGTTGGTTTCGAATCTAAATTTATAAATTGATTTTTAACAATCGTGCCATTACATCCACTAATGGTCGTAACTGTTAATGTAATAGTGTATTGACCAGGATTTGCATAAGTATGATTAGGAGATTTTAATGGAGAAGTACTACCATCTCCAAAATCCCATGCCCATGAGGTGGCATTTAAGGTTGTTGCATTAAAATGGATTGATGATGGAGCACAACCTGTAGTATTACTTGTAGTAAACGAAGGAATTAATGTGTTTCCGATATGGACGAAATTACTTTGTGATAAAGTATCGCTACATCCATTGTTGTTGGTTACAATTAATGTCACATTGTAATTCCCAATAGCATTGTATTGATGCGATGGATTTTGAATTGATGATGTTGTTCCATCTCCTAAAGTCCAATTCCAACTTGTAGCGCCAACTGTATTGTCTGTAAAATTAAATGTGGTATTTACATCGCAAGTAGATGTAGTATTTGAGGTGAATTGAATATTTGGTTTAGCATAAATCGTTATCAACGAATTTCTAATCTCAATATCTTGACAACCATAATTGCTTGTTGCAATTAATTTTACATTATACGATCCTGGGTTAAGATAGGTGTGAGTAGGTGATGAATCATTTGATGATGTACCATCTCCAAAATCCCAAGTATAAGATAATGCATTAGTAGAGTTGTTAGTAAATTGAAATGAGTTGTCCAATGCACATCCCGTAGTTTGAGAAACTGAAAAATTAGCTGTGGGATTATCGACTACAGTAATCGTTTGTGTTATTGAGTCATTTTGTCCTGAATTATTGAATACGACTAACGTTATTGTATAAATGCCCGGAGTAGTATAAACTGTAGTTGGGTTGTTGGTTGCAGATGTGTTTGTATTGCCAAAGTACCACATGCAATTATTAAAATTTATGGAGTTGTTCGTAAAGTTGACCATTAAAGGTGCACAACCAATAGACTTATTTGATGTGAAAGAAGCCGTAGGGTTTTGTGCAAATGAAAAACTATGCAGCATATTCATTAATATAAATGCTGCATAGAAAATCTTATTTCTTAACGACTGGAACATAAAAATTGGTTAGTTTGATTTGGTTTGGCAATAAGTTGTAATCGTATTTTTATTTTTCGTCGTTGCCTTGAGCGTAATTATTAAAGTTTGAAGCTTGATTGATAATTGAATTCACAGAGCTGTAAAGCTGGTCACCTTCTTTAGTGATTTTCTTTACGCGGTAGTATGAGAATCCAGCAGGTGGTGCCTGATCAATCCATGAATAATATAATTCTATTTGAGCTCCAACTCCTTCTTTAACACCAACTGATAAGTAATCAGCGCCATTTGTAGATCTTTCTACTACATAAACACAGTCATCAGTTTCGTTTTTAGAAGTCCAGCTAACGAAAACTTTTCCTGAATTGTACACCGTATTATAGTTGTAGATGTTCATTGAGTTTTGATTCTCTGCTGATAATAACTGATTATTATTTTGCGCACCTTGCGCGTTTGCACTTGTAAAGCTTGAAAGCATCATTAAAAATGCAATCGTTTCAATTAAAAACAAGTATCGAAAAGATGATCCCTGTTTTTCTTCTCTATTAAAATAGCGCTTGGGTTTAGAATACATAAGCATGCGATTAGTTCGAACTGCTTTGTAGAAATCCTGGGTGTGTGATGTGTGATTCATAATATTTTGTTTTTGATTATTTGCAATTTACAGGACTCTTTACGGAATAAATTGCCAAAGGTTACACCTTAATTGCTTTTGTAAGATTAATTGATAAAAGACTCGATTATTTACTTCTGTTTTTATTGACGATTACGAGTTTTTTAACGGCTAATTCTGTTCATGGTTTCAGATTTATCTAATAATTTAAAATCAACATATAACCTTATTCGAAAACGTTCGTAGTAAGCCACGAATCGAAATAAATAAATCTAAAATCAATTCATATGGACATCCTAACAAAAACAATTAAAAAGCTTTCTGATGAGGAGTATCAAAATTTACTGCATGAGGTTTCAGGTAAGAAAAAGAATAAACCTTACATGGTTTTGGAAGCCACTCGAAATAGTAACATAGATGATTCTGAATTGATGGACATCCTGCAAGTAAATGCCAGTGCTTATTATACACTAAAGTCTAGACTAAATACTAAAATCGCAAATATTTTAAGCAAGAAAGTTGATAACCCAATTCAAACATTAATGGACGAAGTATCGCGCGTACCGGCCCATTTGTTTGGAAATAATCGAGATTTCTCAATTCGAGCTTTGCGTGAATTAGAAAAGCAGTTGATAGAATACGATTTAAATGCTGAATTAATTCTAGTCTATAAAACCCTGGCACAGTTACATGTATTTTCAGAAGAGTATGATTTCTTTGAAAATAAATATAAACGTCATGTGGCATTTTCATTGGCTGTAACTAAAGCTGAAAACATATTTTTCAAATTGCTTAAAAAAATTGGCGAATATCAATTGAATCAAAATGAAGCTGATCTTGAATCGATAGTCTTAATGATTAGTGAGCTTTCTAATATTTGTGAATTGTATGAATCTCATCGTTTATATGTGCTGTTTAATATAGCTAGAGTTTATTATTTGTGTAGTGTGCAAACCAATAATGATGGTCTAGCATCCAGAGAGCTTGAAATAGATGGTATTCTTCAAAAAATGAATGATATTTTTGAAAAATATCCGCTAGATACTTTCTACCAAAATATAAAAGGCATTACTAATTTGTTGTACTTTGAATATTATTCAAAAACAAAAAATACAGTTAGGGCTGATTATTACTTGAACAAAGTACATTCAATACTCCCTGAATTAGCAGAAAAGCCAACAATGCATTTCTTCTTAATACAATTTTTACAAGCGAAAATTTATAAGTATACACTAGATTCAAATTGGGAGCATCTTGCATATGGTTATGACATCATAGAAAATCAACTTGATATACAAGAAAATGAAATCTTCCATTTTGTATCCGCTTATAGATATCAGGCAACTGTAAAATTTTACGCTAAAGATTTTCAAGGAGCCGCAAAAAAAATCAACCAATTAAGAAATAAAATCGCATTGAAGCAACATTTAGTGGCTGATGTAGACAATAAAATATTCCAGGCTTTGCAATATTGTATTCTTGGAGAGGATAGCCTTTGTATGCAAATCATTAGTAGCTTAAAAAGACAGATTAAAGAAAACGAATCCCAGTTTGAATCAACAAAGTCGATGATGAAAATTTTAAAATCGGCTCTTAAGCCTGCTGACTATAGAAAGAAAATGAAGAAGATTGCCGAAATGTGGACAGAGTTTGAAATGTTAAATAAAACTCCTTTTTATATTCTAAAGAATATCATTCTGGATGAAGCTACTCTAAGAAAAATGTGTAATCCAATTAAAAGTTAAGTAAAAAAGCCCTGAGATTTCTCGGGGCTTTTTTATTAGAAATCTATTGCATTAAGATATTTTTCATTTAAAGGTTTGTTCACATATTTGTAAACGAACTTGTTTGTGGAAGCCTTGTTAATATCCTCAGGACTAATTGATGAAGAAAGGACAATTATTTTGCAGTTTGATTTTAAGCCTTCATTTAAGTTTTCAAATTCGCTCAAAAAAGAAAATCCATCTTTCCCTGGCATATTTAAGTCTAAGAAAATAACCTCCGGAAATTCGGTTACATCCGATAAGGATTGCAAATATATTAAAGACTCGTCAGTTGAATTTTTAACTATAACTTCTGCTGAAAAATTACTGGCAGAAATCATTCTTTCGTTAATAAAATTGTCTATCTCATTATCGTCTATGAGCAATACTTTTTTGAAGCGTGCTTCAATTCCTTTCATGAGATTGAAAATTAATTTTTTTTGTGGTGATGGGCGGAATCGAACCGTCGACACAAGGATTTTCAGTCCTTTGCTCTACCAACTGAGCTACATCACCTGAGGAGGGCGCAAAAATATGATTTTTTTATCAATTTCAAATTGATTTGTTGAAATTAAACTCATTCTTATTCATCTTTTTTAAAATGAGATCTTAATTCCATAATATTATTCGCTTAATTTGTATTGATGAATTTGGTTTTAGACTTAGGAAATACAGCTATAAAGTGGGCGATTTTTGATGGTAAAAATTTGATTTTCAGAGGAAAGTTAGATTGTTCAAATGTCGTTTATGAATTTCCGGAATGGAGTAAATATGATATAAAGCAAGTTGCGGTTTCAACAGTAATTGAAATTCCAAATCAATTAAAAAAAAATCTTGAGGCGTTCGATTCGGTTTTGTTAATCAATCAAAATGTAAATTTGCCAATTAAGAATAGTTATCAAACCCCGGATTCTTTGGGTATGGATCGTTTAGTTAATGCTGTTGCTGCCTGTTATTTGTCTAATAAGCAGGAAACATTAGTAGTTGATTGCGGTACTTGCCTGAAAATCGATTTATCTACATTGGAAAATGGTTTCGTAGGTGGATCTATTTCTCCTGGTATAACTATGAGGTATGAGGCTTTACACAATTACACACATAAATTGCCATTGCTGAAACCGATGAACTTTAACAAATTAATTGGCATTTCTACTAATGATTCAATACATAACGGTGTTATTTGCGGCATTAACAATGAGATTTTAGGCTCAATAGAAAACTATAAAAAGGAATTTCCAGATATTCATATAATAATAACGGGAGGAGACCTCTCTTATTTAGAAAAAATAACAGAAAAAAAAGCCATATTTGCAGAGCCTGATTTGACACTGATCGGGATAAATTTAATATTGCTCCACAACATCCAATGAGAATATATCAGAATCATTTATTGCGATTAGTAATTTTATTTGCTCTTTTAAGTAATTATTGCTTAGCACAAAATAGTACCCTATCTCCTTATTCCAGATTTGGTGTTGGCGATCTAATTTTTAGAGGCTTTTCATATCAAAAGGGTATGGCTGGTCTTTCCATTGGCTATACTAATCCTAATGCCATAAATTTTAATAATCCTGCATCGTATGCTTACGATTCAATTATGGTCATGGAAATTGGTGTTAATTCAGAGGCTGTATTTAGTAAGCAAAACGATGTTGTAAATAAAGGTTATAATGCAGACTTAAATGCATTGGCTTTAGCATTTCCAATTGTTAAAAATAAAATAGGATTTTCATTTGGGATTATTCCTTTTAGTGGGACAGGTTATAACATTATTTCTACTGATAAAATTGATACATTAAATACAACTTCAGATATTAACTATTATTTTAAAGGCTCAGGAGGATATACCAAGTACTATATGGGTGCTGGTTTTAAATTAACAAAGTCATTGTCTCTTGGAGTAAACGCAAGTTATCTATTTGGAAATGTAATCAATCAAAGAAAGCAAGAGTTTACTAATTCTATTCTGTTTAATACTAATTATCAGGATGAATTAAGTCTGTCTGATTTTTATTTTGACTACGGATTAAACTGGAAACGTCCTTTAAAAAATGATAAAACAATTGCTATTGGTTTATCAGGTTCGCCTTCACAAAAAGTGAAAGGAGAAAAAAATATTTTATGGTTGAATTACAAGAAAGGAGCAACAGGATTTGATGTTTTAAAGGATACGGTTTACCTTTCGTTGAATAATAATGGAGAAGTTGTTTTGCCAGCTAATTTAGCAATAGGGTTTTGCGTTTCTAAATTAAATAAGTGGAATTACGGCGCAGATTTATCAGTTCAAAACTGGAGTGAGTATCAGGCCTTCGGAGTTAAAGATTCATTGAAAAATAGTTTTTCATTATCAGCAGGAGGTAGTTATATACCTAGTAACTTAATTTCATCTAGTTACTTTAGAAGAGTAGAATATAGAATGGGCGCATACTATAATCAATCTTATTTGAATTTGAATAACAATTCTAATCTTAACGATATTGGTATCTCAATGGGAGTTGGACTTCCGCTCAAAAGAAGTTATCAATCGAAAGTTAATTGTAGTTTGCAGTTTGGTAAAAGAGGGACGTTAAAAGACAACCTAGTTAGAGAGCAATATATTAGATTGTCAATTGGCCTTACCTTTAATGAGGTTTGGTTTCAAAAAAAGAAATTCGATTAAAATTCTAAGACCATGAGTTTGATAAGGAGCATGTTGTTTTTTTTGACTGTCCTGTTTTTGTTTAATTCATGCGAAAACAATGAAGGCGAAATTTCTAGAATTACATCAAGGCAAAATGACCCGGTAGAAGAAATTATAGGATTGAAAACAATTTATAGTGATTCGGGTTCGGTTAAAGTGCTTCTTGAAGCACCTCGCATGAAAAAAGTTTTAATTCCTAAACCTATTACAGAACTACCAAAAGGAATGGTGCTTAGTTTTTATGATGCCGACATGAATGTTGTTTCGAAGATGTCTTCTGATTATGCTATTCACTATGAACTAGAACATCGTTGGGAGGCTAGGAATAATGTTGAAGTTGTTAATGTGAAAGGTGAAAAGTTAAATACAGAAAAATTAATTTGGGACGAAAGAGGCAATAAATTACTTTCTGATAACTTTGTTAAAATTACAACCGCAAAAGAGATAATAATGGGCAATGGTTTTGAAGCAGATCAGGATTTTAGCCATTATAAAATCTTCAATGTTACTGGTCATATAACGCTAAATGAATGAATATCTACCGATTACTTGAGATTTCTTGGTTGATTTTAACATTGATTGCTGTGTCGATAGGTGTTTTTAAAAGCCTAACTGAATCAGCCTTGACCGGCCTATGGTTTTTTTTAGTTGCATTTTTTACGAGTATATTTTGGATAATCAGACGATCTCAAAGGGCAAAAAGTGATATTAATAACGATAATTAGATTTGCTTTTAATGATATTCCTTTAATTGACTCTTTTAACAATAAATAAAGAGTTGTATATTCGCACACTTAAATCAAGAATTAAATAGATTACTATGGCAGTTATTGAAAAAATAAGAAGCAAATCAGGTGTTCTTATTGGAATTATTGGATTTAGTTTGGTAGCCTTTATTTTAGGTGATTTGTTCTCATCAAAAAATGGTTTTTTTGCTGGTTCAGATAATACCGTCGGAATTATTGGTGGAAAAAAAGTCGACTTGATGGATTATAATTCTAGAGTAGAGGAATATGTTGAGAATTATAAGACTCAATCGAATAGTCAAACTGTTGATCAGGCTACCATGGATCAAATCAGAGAGCAAGCTTGGAAAAAGTTTGTGGATGATATGGTGCTAGGTGAGCAGTACTCAAAACTAGGACTAACATGTTCCCCAGATGAGTTATTTGATATGGTTCAAGGCAAGAACATTGACCCTCAAATTCGTCAAGCGTTTACTGATCCTAAAACTGGTCAGTTTAATCCATCTGCTGTTATTTCTTTTTTAAAGAATAAAGATCAAGATCCAAAGACTGCAGCTCAATGGCTAGCTTTTGAAAAATCACTTAAAGAGGCGAGAATAGCTCAAAAATATAAGGACTTAGTCAAGGGTGGCTTATATGTTTCTAATTATGAAGCAAAGGAGAATTTTATTGAAATGAATAGAACTGCTAATGTTAAATATGTAATGATTCCATATACTTCATTAGTCGATTCTACAATTGCAGTATCAGATGCTGATTTGAAAGCTGTTTATAATGAGAATTTGAAAAAATATAAGCAACCAGATAGTCGCACAGTAGAGTACGTTGCTTTCAATGTAAAACCTTCTGAAATTGATATTAAAGCATCGTCAACTGAATTTGCTAAATTATTTGAGGAATTTAAAGCAACTTCAAATGATTCATCGTTTATGGTCGCTAATTCAGATCAACCATTAGATGATACTTACCACAAAAAAGGGACGTTGCCTTTTAATATTGATTCAGTAATGTTTTCTGCTGCAATTGGAACAGTGATGGGGCCATTTGATATGAATGGTGCTTATTCCGCTTCAAAATTAATTGCTGTAAAAACAATGGCAGATTCAGTTAAAGCTCGTCATATTTTAATTAAAATTGAACCAGGCAAGTCTGATGTCGCAAAAGCAACAGGAGATAGTATTATTACGGCTATTAAAGGTGGAGCGAAATTCGAAGACATGGCTGCAAAATATTCAATCGATCAAGCTGCTAATGCAAAAGGTGGTGATTTAGGTTGGTTTAATTACCAAATGATGGTGCAGCCTTTTAGCGAAGCTTGCTTTAGTTCGTCAAAGGGTGCATTAATCACGGTCGAAACCCAATTTGGATTACATGTTATTGAGGTAACTGATATGAGCGCGGCTTCCCGTCAGGTAAAAGTTGCAACCTTAGTTAAAAAGGTAGAGCCGAGTGCGAAAACAATTCAGAATATTTTTACTAAGGCTAATGAGTTTGCAAATAAGTTCAATACTTCAGATTCGTTTGATAAAGGAATTAAAGACCAGAATTTAACAAAGTTGACAGAGCAAAATATTCAAGAGAATAATCGTCAAGTGGGTGGATTTGAAAACTCTAGAGAACTTATCCGTTGGTCATTCAAGGCAAAAGCAGGAGAGGTTTCTAAAGCGTTTGATTTTGGTAATGCATATGTAGTTGCTAAGGTAACTGATATAAGAGAAAAAGGAACTTCAACAATTGAACAAGTTAAAGAGCAATTAACAGCAGAAGCAAGAAAGGATAAGAAAGCTCTAATGTTTATTGATCAATTAACAAAGGCAGGATCTTCAAATATTGATGCTATAGCTTCTAAGGTTAAACAAATGGTAATGCCGGCTGAAAATATATCTTTTGCATCACCTTTCTTAGGTAATGCAGGATTTGAAGGAGCGGTAGTTGGAAATTTAATGACTCTTAAGCCAGGACAAATTTCAAAACCTATTAAAGGTAATTCAGGTGTTTATGTAATTGTTGTAAATAATTTTAATGAGACAACATTACCGAAAGAGTTTAAAGAATCTGCAAATCAAATTAAGCAACAATTGCAAGGACGTGCACAGTACGAAGTTGAAAATGCTTTAAAAGAGAAGGCAGATATCACTGATCATAGAGGAAGATTCTATTAGGATTTTCAATCAAAATATAAAAGGGAGAATATTTATTCTCCCTTTTTTTATTTCCATAAGTTCTTATGCTCCAATTTGACTTTGCCTTTAAAAAATAGCTTTGTGCTTTCGGCAAATGCTGCGGTATAATCCGAGACAAAAAAATGGTGCTTTGTTTTTTTTCCGTTATTTAATAATCCGTTTAGATTTAAAATTTCTTTGGTATGGTTGGCAACAATGCCCGCCGTATCAAAAAGGGTTACTTTATTCTTGTAGTAAAGTTCGATCTCTGGTTTAATCAACGGGTAATGCGTGCATCCTAAAATTAAGCTATCAATTCCTTTTAGTTTGGGTCTTGATAGGTAGTCGTTAATAATCGTTTTCGAAATTTTATTATTGAAGAAGCCTTCTTCTATCATTGGCGCCAACAATGGGGTTGCCAGTGATGAAATATTCAATTTTTTATTTTGAGCTTTTAACTTTGTTGCGTAAATATCTGTTTTAATAGTAGCCTTTGTTCCAATTACTCCAATAGATTTAGAATTGGTCTGCTTGCAGACATAGTCTACTATTGGGTCTATAACATTTACGATAATAGCACGATTTCCGATATGCGATTTGATCAATTCAAATGCAACTGATGATATACTATTACATGCAATTACAATAATCTTGCAGTTATAAGTCATTAAAAAATCACTAATAGCTATTGCCCATTTCTTAATTGATTCTGGCGATTTGTCACCGTAGGGTAGGTGAGCAGTGTCTCCAAAATAAATTAATTGCTCATTAGGCATTATTTTGTGAATTGCACTCGCAACGGTTAATCCCCCTATGCCTGAGTCGAAGATTCCTAAAGGTCTTGATGAATCGTTTACTTTCTTAGCCATATAACAAAGTTGATAAAAAAATAAAAGCCCCGAGATTTACTCGAGGCTTTTTATAAACGGTTAGATTTAATTACTTAATTCCAAGTTTAGCTTTAACTAATGGTATAATATCATCAGAGTCCTGTGCAAAAATTAATGTTCCTCCTGGGGTGCTATCAAAAATGTAGGAGTACCCTTTTTCTTTTGCCACTGCATTTATTGCATCTTGTGCCCTTTTAACAATTGGTCCATTCAACTCTTCTTGTTTTTTCTGTAATGATGTTTGAGCTGATTCTTGGAAAGCCTGAATGCGATCTTCTAAGTCTGAGATTTCTTTTTGCTTCGCTTCTTTAATAGGGTCTGCCATAGACGCTTCTTTCGATTTGTAATCAGCTATTTTAGCTTGATATTCAGCGCCCATTGTTTTGTATTGAGAATCGAGTGTGTTTTTAAATTTTGCTAAGGTAGAGTCCGCCGCTTTTAATTCTGGCATCATACCAAACAATTCATTTGAGTTAATGTGTCCAAATTTTAATGTTGATTGAGCGTTACAAAAATTAGTTAGACTTAATACTACACCAAATGCAACTGCAATTAATTTCTTCATGATTTTTTTACTTGATTAGGTTTTATAATTTATTATCGTTTTTCTTCAGAACCACCACTAGGAGCTGATTTGTTATCGGTTCCTGACTTGCTATCGCCGGCACCATTCGATTTGCTTCCTGCTTTATATCCCATTGAAGCTAATACTTCATCACTCTTATCGTATTTAGCATTTGTATAAAGCATAGTTAAATCACCAGACTTGTCGAAAATAACAGCATAACTTTGGTCTGTTGCAATCTTCTTTACGGCATTGTAAATTTTGTCTTGAAGTGGTTTGATAAGCTCTTGTTTTTTCTTAAAAAGCTCACCTTCATAACCGAATTTCGCCTTTTGAAATTCTTTAACGTCTTTTTCTTTGTTGGTGATTTCAAGTTCTCTTTTCTTTTTCATATCCTCGGTTAAAAGGATTTGCTCAGCTTGATAATCCTTGTAAAGCTTATCAATAATTGCATATTTGCCTTCGATTTCTTTTTGCCAACTGATGCTAAGTTGATCTAATTGTTGTTGTGCTGCTTTGTATTCTGAAATGTTGTCTAAAATATACTGACTATCGATAAAAGCATATTTCTGTGCACATGCAGGTTTTATTGCTATCGCAATAAAAAACACTAAAAGGGTTACCAATTGTTTTTTCATAAATTTATTTTTTTGAGGCAACTAATATTCATGCCAAATTTACCAATTTATTTTTAACCTGAGTGTAGTTATTAGAATTGCTGTCCGATTGTAAAGTGGAAGTTGGATCCGCTATATACTTTACTGCCTTCAATATCATCAAAGCCATATCCCCAGTCTAAACCAAGAAGTCCGAACATCGGTAAGAAGATCCTTACACCCATTCCGGCAGAGCGTTTTAAGGAGAAAGGATTAAAGTTTTTCATTCCTAAATAGTTATTACCACCTTCTATAAAGCCAAGTGTATAAATGGTTGCCGATGGGTTCAAGGATATTGGGAAGCGAAGCTCTAATGTAAATTTATCATAAGCGGTACCACCAATGTTGCTACCATTTATTTTTGGAGTTACCGAGTTGTTATCATATCCTCTTAAGGCAATTATTTCACGACCGTCTAATGAATAACCTGATAAACCATCACCCCCAACATAAAAGCGCTCAAAAGGACTTTGACCAATGTCTTTGTTATAAAAACCTAAAAATCCGAATTGTGCTTTGCTATACAAAACAAATTTTCCTACACTCTTATAATTAGCCGCACTAAACTTCCATTTGTGATATTCTAACCATTTGTATTTTTCTGTTGCAATGGCAGTTTTATAGTCCGTTTTATTATCAATTAAAGAGAAAGGAGGGGTAAGCTGAACTGTGAAATTAATTTGAGAACCCGTTCTAATCCAAACAAATCCATCTACAGAGTTTCTTGCTATCGTTTGAGAAAAACTCAAATTATTAGAGGATCCTTCATTAAAAAGAAAGGTTCCAGACCATTTATTCAAAGAGTAATTTTGAAAAGATAATTCATGATAAAGTGTGAAATAATCATCTGGCCATTTCAATCGTCTTCCAAGTCCAACAGCACCACCAGAAATTGTAAGATCAGACCGGTTTGTATCATCTAGCTTCAAGCCATTTGATTGAACAGAACGAAAGGCAGATACTGTTAAGGAATTTGGTTTTTTCCCTCCGAGCCAAGGTTCAGTAAACGACATGTTATAGCTTTGGAAATACCTGCCATTTGATTGAAAGCGAATACTTAATTTTTGTCCGTCTCCTGATGGTAAGGGGGTCCATGTATTTCGCTTGGCAACATTTTTTATGGAGAAATTATTAAATGAAACGCCTAACGTTCCGACAACGCCGGCACCACCGCCCCAGCCACCTGAAAGCTCTAGTTGGTCGGATGGTCTCTCTTCTACAATGTAGTCAATGTCCACAGTTCCAGTTGCGGGATTTGGCTTTGGATTGACATTAAGTTTTTCTTGGTCAAAATAACCTAATTGCGCCAATTGACGTTGTGTCCTGATAATGTCTGAACGGTTAAATAATTGACCAGGTAATGTTCTGATTTCTCTTAAAATAACCTTGTCATTTGTTTTTGTATTTCCTGAAACAGAGATATTGCTTATAACTGCTTGCTTGCCTTCGTAAATTCGCATTTCAAGATCTATGGAATCACCAGCAATTTTTACTTCAACTGGAGTGATAGAGAAAAATAAATAACCATCGTCCATATAGAGTGATGAAATATCTCGTCCGCTCTGACTAAGGTAAAGTCCTTCTTCAATTCTTTGTTGATTATAGATGTCACCTTTATTTATATTTAGTATTTCCTGAAGTGCTGCAGTTGAATACTTGGTATTGCCAATCCAATTAATATTTCGAATATAATATTTAGTACCCTCATTAATTTTTAAATAAAGGTTGATAGTTTTTTCATCATGCTTTGCAATGCTATCATTACTAAAAGAGGCGTCACGGAATCCGATTGCAGTATATTTAGCAATGATTTTTTCTTTATCCTTATCTAAACCTTCCTGAGTAAATTTAGAACTAGTAAATATTTTATAATAAGCACTTTCTTTTGTGCCCTTCATTTTGTGTTTTAAGCTTTTTTCAGAAAAAGCGCTTACTCCTTCAAAGATAATTTTATTGATTTTCACTTTTTTCTTATTTGAAATAGTAATAATCATCAATTGCGAATTCAGACCTGCCGCGGTATCTTTTTCTGCCTTTACAGATACATTAGTAAATAAATAGCCCTTATCTACAAAATAATTTTTAGTCAGGTTTTTAGTTGTTTGAATTAAATTCTCATTTACAATCTTTCCTTTGGCAAGTGAAAGTTTTTCTCTCAATTTATCAGCTTCAGATTTATTAACCCCTTCAAAAGTAAATTTAGATAAGCGAGGAAGTTCTTTTATTTTAAACTCAAGAAAAATTTTATTGTCTATAATTTTTGTAGCATAAATTTTTACATCCGAAAGCAATCCTTGTTTCCATAAGTTTTCAATTGATGTAGAAAGTTTATCTCCAGGGATTTTATATTTTTCACCAACGGTTAAACCTGTCAGAGTAATTAAAACGCTTTCGTCTAAATATTGAACTCCTGAAATAGTTATTCCTCCTAATTCATATTCTTTAGGATTTGAATAGTCAATCAAATCTTCATTGCCATTAATTATAGTCTGTGCAGTAACAAAGTTATATCCACTGAAATAAAAAATAATTAATAAAAGGTATTTATAGGTTTTCTGCATGCTCTTATTTTACTTGTTCTGATGTCATTCCGAATCTTCTTTCTCTGTTTTGAAAATTATAAATTGCCTCGTAAAAATCTTCTTTTTGGAAGTCAGGCCATAACTTAGTCGTAAAGTAAAGTTCTGCATAGGCAAGTTGCCAAAGCAGATAGTTGCTTATTCTTGTTTCACCACTGGTGCGTATCATTAATTCTGGATCAGGCCATTCCGATGTTGATAAATGAGACGCAATCGTAACTTCATTGATATCATCAATTGAAAGGCGTCCTTCTTTAACTTCTTTGGCTATTTCTTGCGCAGCTTTTGTTATCTCCCATCTCGAACTATAGCTTAAAGCTAATACGAGTGTCATTCTTGTATTGCCAGAAGTTCTATCTATTGCTTTTTGTAATTTCTCCTTTACACCGTCAGGTAAACTATCTGTATCGCCAATTGTGGCTAAACGGATATTGTTTTTCATTAGGGTGTCTGTTTCCTTAGAAATAGTTTGCACTAACAAACTCATTAATGCATCGATTTCAAATTTTGGTCTGTTCCAGTTTTCAGTGCTGAATGCATATAAAGTCAAAACACTAATGCCTAATTCCGCAGCGGCTTCAGTAACATCTCTAACTGCTGTTACGCCGTTAGCATGACCAAATGTTCTAAGCATTCCTTGTTGCTTTGCCCAACGACCATTTCCGTCCATAATAATGGCAATATGCTTAGGCAGCTTATCAGTAACCAACAATTCTTTCTTTGACATCAGCAGATTTTCGAAGGGATACAAATGTAATAAATTGAAGTTCGTCTTCGGGCGAAAAGTTTCAATTAACTGTGGTTTAACATGGAATTACCAAAGCTTTATTCTAAATGGCCGGCATTGGTCAATATAATGCTTTGAAAGGGTATAGGTAAGTTGAATTCCTGTGAAAGAATACCAGTCGCGGTTAGTGTTGTCCCCCCTTTGGCGACCAATATTACTTTTAGGGTTTTTTATTATCGATCTGTCGGATAAATAATATGCAGTTTTTCCATACTCAACACGAATTGCATTTGGATCAGCGTACACCCCGGAAACATCATCTAAATAATCGGTATATGTCTTTCTAACAATACTCTCCAATGACAGTCCCCATCGCCTGCCAATTTTACATTTTACTCCACCACCAAATACAAAAGCCAGATTCGTTTTTCGGTATAAGTTTTTATCAGGGTTCGCTGCAGTTCCTTGTCCTTCTGTGCCTAAGGGTTGCAATTCAATATAACTACCATTATACAATGCTTTGGGATTAAATCTGAAAATGGATAATCCTACTGCAAGATAGGGGGTAGCAATTGTTGAAGGATTTGAAGTTTGGTAAGGGAAAAAGTTGAACTCTATTTGACCGGTACCTTCTAAAATGGCACTACGAAAATTTAAATTTCTATTCATGCAAAACTCGTCATTTGATTGAGCATCATCCGCTTTAATATGTCCGTAGCTTATGCCTGTTTTAAATGCCCAATGATTACTGTAACTTCTTCTGTATAAGAAGCCGATACCCAACTGATTATTTTTAGTGTCATACATGGGTTGATGTAAATCGCCCTTGTAATTCATAGCTCCAATCATTATCCCCATTTCACGAGACTGGCCTTTTACAATGGCAGTTAGAAAAATTGTAAATGACAGAATAAGTATTGCAACTTTCTTAAACATTTTGGAATAACGCTCTTGAAGTTTAGATATTGCGAAATACAATGATTAGAATACTGGGAAGTTAGTACGGCCAGTTCTTAGTTTATAATGGAAACTAAACATTAAAAACATATAGGCGTCTTTATTTGTCGCATCACCTCGCTGTGACCCTAAATCACTTTGAGGCGTTGATGTGTTAAGACTAGGATCAGATAAGATACCTGCTACTTGACCATTTGCTTGTGCAATAGCATTTTTGTCGTAGTATGTTTTGCTTACATCATCAATATAATCAGTAAATGTTTTTCTGATTCCAAATTCAACTCCAAACCCCATTCTTCTATTGAAGAAATATCTTCCACCAATACCAACCGGAATACATAATTGCGTTCTTTTATATTTGGTTCTTCCCTCTGAAATTCCTTGACCTTCTGTTCCTAGTGGCTGCAGATTATACCATTTATCATTGTATTGGCCTTGCGGATTGAAATGAAACACACCAACTCCAGCAAATAAATATCCAAGGGCTTCAAAGGAACTAGATCTTTTAATTCCTCTTAGGCGGTAAACACCACCTTGTCTTGAAGAAATAATCGAATACTCTAAATTTATATTCGCCTCATAAATATTTGATTTGAAATTTAAATTTCTATTGTTTCTAAAATATTCAGCTGTTAATTTATCATCACCCCTTACTT
The DNA here is from genome assembly GCA_947447155.1 of Bacteroidota bacterium. GTDB lineage: Bacteria > Bacteroidota > Bacteroidia > AKYH767-A > OLB10 > CAINEC01. Next base: position 42,917 of record CANFIN010000001.1, read on the forward strand.
GGCCATATGTTGCATGTGTATGAAGTGCTAGTGACTCTGTTATTTTGTATTTCAGTCCAAGTGTTAAAGCCGGACGAGTTAATGAAAGTTCTAAATCTTTAAAACCATTGGTTCCTATTTGATTAGCTCCGCCTAAATCACCCAAGAAATTGGCTGCCCCAACACCTGCACTCCATTCGTAACGATATGCCTTCCATCTTGAACGAAGTCGTTGTGCATTTGAAACAGTAGAAAGTAAGATAATGAGGGGTAGAGCTAGAAGTAATTTATTTTTCATAACTGAGCGACAATAGTCTTACGGACAAAAATAACATTTTCGCTCAAAAATCAGATAATTTTTATAAAAATACTAAGAATAATATACTAGTTCCTTGAGTCGAGGCCCCAATTAAGTTTTTTTCTTAGCGTGTCAAGGAAATTGTCGTTGCCGATCCGTACTAGGTTCATCGTAAAATCGGACTTTTTTATCGCTAATGAAACGGTAGAGTCGATAGTTACTGATCTGGCATCCAAAGAAGCAATAAAATATTGAGATCTGCCTTCCACTTCTAATGAAATCACATTTTCGTCAGATACAACAATTGGTCTTACATTTAGGTTATGAGGAGCAATAGGTGTAATAACAAAATTCTCTGAGTATGGTGCTATGATTGGTCCGCCACAGCTTAATGAATAACCCGTTGAGCCTGTTGGTGTAGCTATAATTAACCCATCCGCCCAATAGGAATTTAAATATTCACCGTTTATAAACGTGTTTATGATAATCATACTCGAACTATCTTTTTTGTGAATAGTTAATTCATTTAAAGCATAATTCACATCACCAAATAAGTTAATACTGGAATCAAGTTTTAATAATCTCCGCTTGTCTAATGTGTAATGTCCTTTGAATAACGAATCGAGGCATTGCGTTATTTCTTGCTTCGAAATGCTTGACAAAAAACCTAGTCTTCCAACATTAATTCCTAATACGGGTATTCCACTATCTTGAACCTGAGTCAAGGTATCGAGGATGGTGCCATCGCCACCAATACTAAATAGAAAATCTACTTTACCTCTTATTTCTGAACCGGAATTATAAAGTTCGAAATGAGTTAGTTGTTTAACTGATGACTTTAATTGATTGAATAGTGGTTGATAAATTATTGGCATTGCACCTTGACTCAAAATTTCTTCAATAAGTTGAATAGCAACTCCGTGATTGGATTCTGATAATTGACGGGCGTAAAGTGCAATCTTCATATTGTAAAGGTACTGTTTTCAATTAATTTATTACTTAAAAGGCTGCACCAACTCTAAAAAACAATCCAGACTCATGCAACTTATTAAATGCATACTCAAATCTGAAAACTAAATCGTAATAAGTTACATAATCATACCCAATCCCATAAGCGTATTGAAATTGGTTGGATAAGTAGTTGTATTGGTTATAGTATTTGTCTTGAACATATCCCGCATCAGCAAAAAAATTGATGTACATTGCTATAGGTATTTCATTGAATTTTTCTGATTTCAAAATTGATGTTTTATAAATACGCTTTTTCATCAGTGTATATTTTAGTTGCGATTTCAGAAGAAAATAATTTTGGCCATTCAAAACATAATAGTCATAGCCTCTTAAATAATCTTGTCCATATCCAATAGCTCTTTGATTTGAAAATGGAGCTTTTGATATTTGTGTAAGGCGTGCTTTAGCCATTGATGAAAAATTAAAACAATCATTTATTTTAAAGTACTTTCGGTAACCAGCAGAAATCGCCATTATATCGGGCTCGTTTTTTAATATTGCAAACCCGCTTCTGAATACATCAAATTCAAAATAGGTGCCTTTTAGGGCATAGGGTTGGTAATCTCTTTTATCATAACGATAGCCCCAAGACAACGTTAAAGTTTGTTGTGATGTTGAACTGTTTATAAAAAAGGAAGGGTTAAGCATCAATACAGAATCGATTGTTCGATTTCTGCGGTACTCCAGTCCAGTTATGAAGTAATTGTAAATACCTTTTCTCTTATTAACTCTTACATAACTAGAAAAATCTTTTCTGACATACAAATCTTCGTTTCTATAAAACTGCAATTTGTCATTTTTTACATCGTATGCTATTTCATGATTTTGAGTTACATATAATCCAGCCGACAATCCAAGATTTTGCTTTCTGTTAAGATAAGGAATTGTATAGCTTAATCCGATTCTATTTGTATAGCCAAAAATAAACTGCACTTGTAAAATTTCATCTCTTCCTCTAAAGTTTTCTTGACGCAAATAAAAACCATAATTTGTTCTGCTGATATCTTTTTTTTGTGCCCATTCATTCAGATTTCGATCTGCAATTTCAAAAACAGGTATAGGCCATAAATACCATCGTTCCTTTACATTAATGTAAACCAATGTTGAAGTAGAATCTTCATTTATGTAGTTTATCTCAACAAAGTTGAATAAGCCTGTGTTCATTAGATTCTCTTTGCACTTACTAATTACACTATCTAAGTTCTTTACACTTTCGTTTTTACAAAATGTTAGTTCTCTTAGTATTATATTCGATTTTGTTTTTTTATTGCCAATAATTAGAATGTCCCTAATAAAAGCATCTGGTTTTTCATTCGTAGAATTAAATGAGTAAGCAGAATTAGCAATGGATATAAAAACAATTAGGACGGCAATAAATTTTGAAATATTTGATTTCACTTCCTTGGCTTAAATATTAAGGTAGTGCATAAGTGAATCATATCGACCTTTTAAGTCATCATTGAATTCACTTTGAGAAAAGGAATTAATTATGGTATAATTGTATCTATAAAAAGCAGCAAGAATTCTTGACAAATCTACTTTGTCGATTTTTAAAGTAACTTCTATTTTTTGTGGGTTGTTGGTTGCAGATACACTGGCACTTAAAATATGTCCACCATCCGATTCTATAATTTGTCCAATAAGGCTCATTGAATAATCTCTGAACGGCATTTCGAGTACAATAATTCCACCCGGCATGTAGACGCTTTTACTTTCAGCGAAATAAGCAACTAAATCGTTAACCGTTACTAATCCAACGTAGTTGTTTTCATCATTGATAACAGGAACGATATCCAACTTGTTGAGGGTGACAATTTTTGTTAACTCATAAACATGCTGATTTTCGAAAACGGAGATCTTTGAAAGTTTAATTTCAGAATCTTTTATTAGTACTTGATTTAATTCAGCCTTGGCAATATCTGTTTTGTGAATTATGCCCAAATATGTTGTGCCATCAATTACAGGAAGTGCATTTACACGAAGTTCATCCATCCAAATTAATGCTCTTCCACAAGTGTCGGATAACTTCAGAGGGGGAATACTATCAGTAATTAAATTCGAAGCAAACATGGTTTCTTTAACGATTATAGATGAAAAATGTTATCTATTTCAACAAACATAGTATTTTCGCCTAATAAAACAGGGCTTTAGACGCTAATTTATTAACGATTTTATACAATAATATTAAAATACCAATAATGACTAAACTAAGTGTCAATATAAATAAAATTGCAACAATCAGAAATGCAAGAGGTGGAAGCATTCCTGATGTTGTAAAAGCCGCTGTTTTTATCGAAAATTGCGGGGCGCATGGTATAACAGTACATCCGCGACCCGATCAACGCCATATTCGTTATGCAGATATTTATAATCTTAAAAAGGTAATTAAAACAGAGTTCAATATTGAAGGAAATCCAACTCAGGAATTTATTAAAATTTGTAAAGATGTTTGTCCAGAACAAATAACATTAGTGCCCGATTCTCCAGATGTTTTAACATCAAATGCAGGATGGGATACAATAAAAAATCGCAATTTTTTATTTGATACTATTCACGAATTAAAGGAAATTGGAAGTCGCATTTCAATTTTTATCGACCCAAATGTAGATATGATCTATGCAGCCAAAGAAACGGGCTGTGATAGAATTGAACTGTATACCGAATCATATGCTGCAAATTTTATAAAAGCAAAAGAGGAAGCTGTTCATCCTTATCGGCTAGCTGCTGATGCTGCAATAAGTAGTGGATTAAAAATAAATGCAGGGCATGATTTATCACTAGAAAACCTAAATTATTTTATAAATATCATACCCGAAATTGAAGAGGTGAGTATAGGTCACGCACTAATTAGCGATGCGCTTTATTGGGGTTTGGAAAAGACAATTGCAGCTTACTTGAAAGAATTAAAATTATAGTTTTATTCTCCCTTTTTTCTGGGGTCAAATACAAATTTTTTATAGCCAGTAATAATTATCACGGCATAAATAAACCAGCTAGTATATTTGTTTAATGGCAATTGAAATAATAATGTTTCTGTTTCTATTTTCTTAAAAACATAAGTTGATATTATAACAATAACTAAGTATAACATCCAATAATAAATCCGATTTTTGCTCATTGCTAATTTAAATTACGAGTGCGAATTGTGTATTTTACATTTTGTAATTCTTTCATTAATTGCAAGCTGCTTTTTTTATCAATATCTAGAGCCACATAACCAATGTTATTATTTGTTTGCAGATATTGGCCAAGTATATTAACTTTCATATGAGAAATCACACCATTAATTTCACTTAATACTCCTGGTACATTTTGATGAATATGTAATATTCTAAAAGCGTTTTTCAGATAGGGTAAATTTATTTCTGGAATGGTTAAGCACCCTAAACTCGAACCTGATTTTGAAAAGGTGATTAGTTTTTCAGCAACATCAACACCGATGGCCTCTTGTGCTTCTAATGTGCTTCCGCCAATATGTGGAGTTAAAATGGTGTTTGGCAAATGTTGTAATGGCGATTTAAAAATATCCTTGTTTGTTTTTGGTTCTTCAGGGAATACATCAACTGCTAGTCCTGATATATGTTTTGCTTTTATTGCATTTTTTACTGCATTTAAATCTAATACATCACCGCGACTTAAATTAATAAGATGAACTCCTTTTTTCATCATTTTGATTTTTTGGACGTTGATTAAATTTCTTGTTTCATTATTTCCGGGTATATGCAATGTAATTACATCTGATTTCTTAAGTAGATCATCCATTGATTTGCAAGACTCTGCGTTTCCTAGCGCTAATTTGTTGCTAACATCAAAGTAGATTATTTTCATTCCCATCGATTCAGCTAAGATTGATACCTGAGAACCAATATGCCCATATCCAATAATGCCTAATGTTTTCCCTCTTAGTTCAAAACAACCATCACTTTCCTTAAGCCAAATGCCTTTATGTGCAGCATTGTTTTTTTCCGGTATTCTTCTTAGCAATGATATGCAAAGTCCAATTACTAATTCAGCAACTGATCTTGTATTTGAAAATGGTGAATTAAAGACTGCAATTCCTTTTTCGGTTGCAGCTTTCATATCTATTTGATTGGTTCCAATACAGAAGGCGCCAATTGCTAAAAGATTATTAGCGCGGTCTAAGACTTTCTTTGTGATTTGAGTTTTCGAACGAATGCCTAAAATAGAAACATCTGAAATTTTATTAATCAATTCTTTTTCAGAAATAGATCCTTTAATTATTTCAATGTGGTTGAATCCATTTTTTTTAAATAATTCAATAGCCGTAGGATGAATATTTTCTAGAAGAAGCACTTTCATATTACAATTTTAAGATAATCTGCAATCTAAACATTCTTACGGTAATATTTTTTTTAACACTTAAGCGTGGTAACTCAACCTAATTTAATTTATTGTAAATTCTATTTTCAATTATATTTGTGAGAAATAAATAATCCATGCTTACACTTAAGCCACTTCGTCGTTTTATTACTCTTGGTCAATTTATCATTGAGCGTCAAACAGATTTTCCTTATGCAAAGGGAGAGCTGTCTCGCTTACTTCGTGATATTGGTATTGCAGCTAAATTAGTAAACAGAGAAGTTAATAAAGCAGGTTTAGCAGATATCCTTGGCGATATGGGCGAAACAAATGTGCAAGGAGAAGATCAAAAAAAGCTAGATGTTTATGCCAATGAACAATTTATTAACGCACTGCGTTCAGGGGGAGAATGTTTAGCTGTTGCATCAGAAGAGAATGAAGATTTAATTGAAATTGAAAGTCCTGTTTCTCAAAATGCAAAGTATGTAGTTTGTATTGATCCGCTAGATGGGTCTTCAAATATTGATGTTAATGTGAGCATTGGAACTATTTTTTCGATTTATAGAAGAAAAAATGATAGAACTGGTTCTACAACAATAGAAGACTTTATGATTAAAGGTTCAGAGCAAGTTGCAGCAGGCTATGTTATTTATGGATCAAGTACGATGCTTGTTTATACGACTGGTAAAGGTGTAAACGGATTTACACTAGATCCGTCTATTGGAGAATTTTGTTTGTCGCATCCTGATATGAAGATTCCTGAGGAAGGATTATTGTATAGTATTAATGAAGGCAACTACATGCATTTTCCAAATGGAGTTAAGAAGTACATCAAATATTGTCAAGAAGAGGACAAAGCCACTAATCGTCCTTATTCTTCTCGTTACATTGGATCTTTAGTAGCTGACTTTCATAGAAACATGATTAAAGGCGGAATTTATATTTATCCATCAACAGGTAAATCTCCTAACGGTAAATTGCGTTTGCTTTATGAAGCTAATCCTCTTGCATTTATTGCCGAACAAGCAGGTGGTAAGGCAAGCAATGGCTTCGATAGAATTCTAGACGTGCAGCCAGAGTCTTTGCATCAGCGAGTACCATTGTTTATTGGTTCAAATAAAATGGTAGAAAAAGCAGAAGAATTAATGAGAACTTTTAGCGCTTAATTTTTTTGGTTGAATTAAAAGGACAAAAAGACACATATTTTTTTGATGAGGATAGACCTTTAACACGTCCTGGCAAATTTAGTGTTGTATTTAAAGGCGAAAACAAATTAGGCAAATCGTTTTTAATTAAAAAAGTAAATTTTCAATTTGCTTCACAGATTTATCAAAGTAATATTAATCATCCTGCTTTTGTTAAAACAATTGAATGGATAGACGATTTTAATGGACATTATATTATAAGACCCTTCGTTGAAGGAAATCCATTGTCTTTTTTTCTGAACTATAATTGGTTTCTTTCAAAATCGCGTCTTGCTATTCTTAAAAAAATTATTGTTCAAATCGGGGATGCACTCAGTTGTTTGCATCATCAACACCTCGTGCACTTAGATATTCGTCCACATAATATTATCATAAGCAATATTGATAGCCTTGAAAATGTAAAGGTGTTTATTATTGATTTAGAAATGATGCGACCATTTTATCATAGTGAAGTCATTACAGTATTTCCATTGATTTATGCTGCCCCGGAATTGTTGCTAAAACGAAATAAAGTAATCGATCAGCGAACAGATATTTATGCATTGGCAATAACATTATATGAAACGATTTATAACAAACGCCCCTTTGAATGCAAAAACCCTGAACTGATTATGCATCTTATGTTGAATAAGAAATTAGAATCGAATAATTATCGAAATGAGGCGCTGATTGAGGTATTGAATAAAGCAAGTAGTAAATCAATATTCAAATTACCACCTTCAAAAGTATCTAATCATGAAATCGATGAAATTCTTGTAACGGGAATGCATAACCGTTATGCAACTATTGATATTTTTATTCAAGAATTATTGTCAGTACTCAACTATAATGATTCACTAAGAAATCGTTTACTGCAATTCTTTTATCGCTAAGTAAGCCATTAATCCTGCACCTATTTTAAGCGAATCTTCTTCAATATCGAAAGTAGGAGTGTGCACACTACTAATTATTCCTTTGGATTCATTTCGTGTTCCAAGGCGATAAAAACAAGCAGGTGCTACTTGAGAGTAGAATGAGAAGTCTTCTGCTGCCATCCATATATCTAAGTCCAAAACATTTTCTGATCCTAAATAATCAATCGCATTGTTTTTTGCTTTAGCTGTTAACTCTTCATCGTTAATCAATGCAGGATATCCTTTTCTGATTTCGAATTCTAGTTGACCTCCCATTGATTGCACTAATTGATGAGCTAAATCTAACATGTGCTGATGCGCTTCAGTTCTCCATTGCTCATTTAATGTTCGAAATGTGCCTTCAATATAAACCTCATTAGGAATTACGTTCGTTGCGCCATTAGCAATAACTTTTCCAAATGATAAAACGCTTGGCATAGTAGGGTTCGTAACTCTACTTACAATTTGTTGCATTGCTACTATCAAATGTGATGTTATAAGAACTGGGTCGATATTTAAATGAGGCATAGCACCATGACCACCTTTCCCTTTTACTTTTAAATATAGTTCATCGGTACTTGCCATATAAATTCCACTTCTAAAACCAACCTTCCCAGAGGATATGAGTGGCATTACATGCTGACCAATTACACTTAATGGTCTAGGGTTTTCTAATGCACCTTCTTTAATCATCAATGAAGCACCGCCTGGAAGCTTTTCTTCTCCGGGTTGAAAAATTAATTTTATTGAACCATCAAAATTTTCTTTTAATTCGTTTAGTATTGAAGCAGCTCCTAGTAGTGATGCAGTGTGTGCATCATGTCCGCATGCGTGCATTACTCCGTTATTTTTCGATTTATAATCATTGCTGTTTTCCTCTTGAATTGGTAGAGCATCCATGTCTGCACGTAATGCTACGACTTTCCCATTATCTTTTTTTCCTTTGATAATTCCTACCAATCCTGTTCCGGCAATATTATCTTGAAATGAAACTCCCATCTCTTTTAATTTAGTTGCTACAAATTTTGCCGTTTCAAATTCCTGAAATGATAATTCAGGATTCATGTGAAGATGTCTTCTAATCGAAACGACTTCATTATAATTTTGAGTTGCAATTTTTTTAATTAATTCAGGATTTATCATGAATGTATTTTTTTAAAAATCTAAACCAAGTGAGAAATAAAATAAGCGAGGCTGTTTAACTCCATCATCAATACCCCAGGCCCAGTCGGCGCGAACAAAATATCCGAGAATTCTTGAACGTAAACCAAATCCGTAACCACCAACTAACGGCTCAATATTTTTTGTAACAGTTATGCTAATTGGATTGCCAGGATAATCTGCTTTAAACAAAGAATTGTTTTTTGCATAGGGCGATGATCCTGTCCAAGCAGTTCCGATATCACCAAAGCCAACAATTTGAAAATTCCGGAAGAAATCAGTTCTTATCGGCTTATGAGTTAAATATTGAAAAACAGGAAATCTGATTTCACTATTGATTAAGGCAAAGCTATTTCCATTTCTAATGTTTTGCGTAAATCCCCGAAGATTAGAGGCTACAGTTTGAAAGGCATAATTTTGCGAATAATCAATTTGAATATTTTCATTGAAATTATTTACTGGGGAAAAACAATTATCGGTAGAACCTAAATAATAAATTAGTTTGTCATTTCCGAATGATGTACTTGCGGCAAATCGATTAGCCCATATAATTTGACGATGTATTTTTTTATAAAAACGAAAATCCATTCCTAGAACAGTTAAATCAGATTTGCTTCTGTCCATTTGATCAAAATACTCTGCAAATAATTTATAACGAAGGCCATTGTACAAATTAAGCCCTGTACTTATCGTGTTATCATGAACAAATTCTAATCTCGAACTTACCCAATTTTCATGTTCATTAGGAGCCAATAAATTTGCAATATCAGTACTAAGGTTAACAATTCGATCATTTCTAAAAGACGCAGACCATCTTAATGAACTCAAGTCGTTAAAAGGATAACGAAGAGAATAGCGAATGTTGTGAGTGTTGATTTTATAATAATCGAAAGAGTATACTTCTTCTCTTGATTGGCGATAAAAACTCCACTGCTGATCAGTTTGATGTTTTAGATTTTCGTAACTCAAATAATATTCATTACTATTTAAATTTCCGGAAAGTTTAACTCCTCCAACTAAACGATAATCATCCATTAAATCATTTAGTCCTACTTTGAATAGCCCATTTAATCCTGGGTCAAAATATACAGCTCCCCCAGTAAATGTTTGATAGGTTTCGTTTATTAAAGAATTGTCGAGTTGGGTAAGCACATAAGTAGGAGCGAAAGCAATTTCATAATTTCTTTGCTTAGGCATTTGATAAAAAGTACTGTCCGCAACCAGGGTTATCGTCGAATCAGAATTCGTTTTCGGGTCAAATGAAAGCTGATTTTTATTGTTGGTTGTTTTATTCTTTTTAGGAAAATCAGTAATAAATGAATTTGATGAATGAAAAGTGCTAGAGTCAGTAATTATGATATTGTCTTTTAATGAGGGGCTAACATCGATTATTACATTAACATCTTTTTGCCTTTCTTTCGGTATGTTTTCTTTGTCAAGATGCTTCCGCTGTGTTGTCTTATTTAAGGAAGTAATATTTTGATTTAATAATGATGAATTGTCATTTAGAAATAAACGAAAACGAGAATTTGTAAAGTCAAGAAAAATATTTTTTGTTTTATTATTATTAACATCCTGTTTAAGAATATCATTTTTAAAGTTGCTAATGGATGTTTGATTAATAATGTATTTGTAGTGGATGCTTGTATCAATAAAAGCAATAGTACTATCTAGCGTAGCAAGTTGTCTGTTTCTTACACCTGAAGCATCGCTGATAAACATAAAGTGATAGTTATCTATCATCAACGGCTCTGTTTCATTTACTAATGGAGTATTAGTTAATTGAATTAATTTGGGCGAAAAGTTTAAACAATCGTATAAAAACAAATCCGATGTTTTTGAAGTGAAAATTTCTTCTTTTTGTTTTAAACTGGTTGTTTTTAATGAGTCGTTATAACGAGTAGATTGAAATACTATATATTGATCATTCATTACAAATTTTGCAGCGCCATCATCCCATCTGTCATTGGTTATTTGTCTGGTAAATTTAGTGCGAGGATTGAAAATAAAAATATCTGACTGTCCTTTTTGAACTCCGGTTAAAACAATATCATTACCATTAGAAGAGTATGAAAAATCTAGTACTTTATCAAAGTAATAAAATTTGCTGGATGTATGTTTTGTTTTTCTTCCTAGCTCGAAATAGTCTAGGCGATATTTCCCTTTTTTCTCATAAATAGAAGTCAGGTATTTACCAGAGGGATGCCAGCCAATTACCGGGTTTGTTTCGTCGATAATTGTGTTTTCGTGTTTGAATCCACCTTTAAATATTTTCTTCTTCTTCTTCTTAATAACGTCGTAAATAAATAATTTATATTTTCCATTATTATTTTCTACGAAGGCAACAGAATTGCCATCTGGACTGATTTTTAATTGTGTTATATTTTGAGTTTTCTTTTTGAAAACAACAGTTGGTTTTTGAGTGTTTTTAATGAAAAGCGAATCGTCGTTTTGATACACCTTAGTGTAATAATCCTTCCAATTGTTATTTAGTTGTTTTAATGATGAACCAATTACATAGATGAATCCTCCTTCGATGTTTTTATTTACTCGCGACATGTAAATTAAATTTGAAATAGTGCTTGGACCGTAGCGCATAACAACAAAATTCCACAACGATTGCCCTGCTAGTGTACTATTTATATCACATAATACATTAAAATTTTTAGTATTTTTTTCGTTAAGTAAATCTCTTAGTTTGTTATCACTTTCCAGAGGCCATCCTTTAGCTATATAGTTAATTAAACCTTGTATGTACCAATCAGGAAAATTAATTAAAGCAGCACTTTGCACTCTTTCTTTTATCGATCCTCCGTACAATAATTGGTTTATTAGAACTTGCGATACGCCAGCCCTTATCTGCTCTTTGAAATGTCTGTAATCACCATCAAAGTAAACTAGAACTTTATTGCCAACAATTTTCGTTAATCCGCCAGTGTTAGTATTTAAATCTTCCGAGCCCAGGCCAATATTACTTTGTTCAAATTCTGTTAGCTTATTGAAAATAACAAATTGAAATCTTCCATTTATTTTGTAGTCAAATAACTGCTCTATTTCAGCAATTTCATCATCTGCAACTCTTCCTGTATATTGTGCTAGCTCTTGCCCACCTAGGTAGTAATAGGTATCAAAGTTTTTAAAGCGATAAAATGTCCAAAGGAAATCAGAATATTGAACCCTGTTTTTGCCAAAACTCATTTGATACCCTCTGCTAAATTGGGCAAAAACATTTGAAGGTATGTTAACCAACAAAATAAGGAATAATATAAAAAAATGCTTTTTCAAATATTGAAATTAAAATACTATGCGAATTTAATGAAATTGTCTGCTAATTGGTATGCTTCCTAAGAATAAAAATAAAGGTTTATTACTACTTTTGTTGCATAGTTTAAAAACAGAATATGAATACAAATGATATTGTAAAAAAATCAGAAATAAGTATCAATGTTGGCTTAAATAACGAAAAACATCCTGTCAAGATTGAATGGTCGGCTCAAGATTCAGGATTGGATGGCAAAAAAGAGGCGAAAGCTATGATGCTTGCATTTTGGGATAAGATTGAGAAAAGCACTATGCGTATTGATTTATGGACTACTGAAATGTCGGTAGAGGAAATGCAGTTTTTTGCTTATGAAACATTAAGAAGCATGGCCGACTCCTACGAGCGCGCAACGAGTGATAAAGAGCTCTCTAAAGAGATTAGGGAGTTTGCAAATAAATTTGGAAAAGCAGCAAAGGTGTTAAAGTAATTATAAAAGTTCATTTATATACTTTATCAATTCTTCCTTCCCTGTTCTGTCTGTAGCAGAGGTGACAAATATTGGAGGAAGCTCTTCCCAAAACTCTAAAAGTTTTGTAGAATAAGCATTTACTTTTTGTCTAACTTGATTAGGTGTTAGCTTATCCGACTTTGTAAAGACAATTGAAAATGGGATGCCGTTTACTCCTAAAAACTCAATAAAATCCAGATCTTTCTTCTGTGGTTCTAGCCGAATATCAATTAGCGAGAAAGTATTTACTAGCTGCTTTCTATTCAGAAAATAAGATTTCATTAATGCTTCCCATTCAGCCCTTGTTGCTTGCGATACCTTTGCAAAACCATATCCTGGTAAATCTACTAGGTGCCATTTTTCATTGATAATAAAGTGATTTATCGTTTGCGTTTTTCCTGGACTGCCAGAGGTTTTGGCTAATCCTTTTACCGCAGTAATCATATTTATCAAAGATGATTTCCCAACATTGCTTCGTCCAATAAAAGCAAATTCTGGGATTTCTAATGAGGGAAGCTGGCTTAATTGAACTGAGCTTTTAACAAATAGTGCTTTCATTCAATTTTATTTTCCTTTAGTGTAAGTGCTGATATGTCTACCAACTTTTGATTCATACATATCTTTTAATGTTACTAAAATTCCTGTCTCTTCTACATCGCCAAAGTGTTCATTTAATGCAGTGCCGAATGATCGCATTGTAGGCGAAAGATTCATATATGAATTAATTAATGGAGGTATGTTCTCGCCAAGTGCTCGTACTTTAGTGTTCAAAATTTTGTGAGCCTCTTTATATTCAAGATTTTTTATTTCATTCATAAAAGAGCTTACATCATTTGTAACGGGTAAAGCATGAATAGGAGTAACTAATTGTTCAGCGTCGTTGAAATAATGCTGTAAAAATGCAAGTATATAATCTCTTGCAACTAAATTAAAATGACGATACATAGTAACTTTTCCGAAAAAGTATTTGATGTCTGGATTTTCAATAACTAATGCACCAAGCCCGTCCCACAAATTATCAAGTGAAAATAAACCTCTTCGGTTTTCTGGACGAGGTTGATATTTAGGTTGAACGAATGATCTTCCTAGTTCAATAGTATAAGGTAAAAACTCTTTCTTGAATTTTTCTGAAAAGGTAAAAAGTTCGGTTGTTGCCAACAATAAAGAGCCATTTTCATCAATTCCAGCATCTCCACATCGAATATAACGATATCCACCTACGATTTCATTTTCATCAGGATTCCAAACCACTAATTGATTATAACAACTTTTACAAGTATCAAGTTCATCTAAATCGCAGTCTAAACCTGTTCCTCCTCCGGCTTCTCTAAAAGTTAGCTCTCTAAGTCGACCAATTTCTCTGAGCGTATTAGGTGCATTATGAATATTGACATCATAAATTTGATTTGATCCATTATTGGTAGACCTTAAAAATGTCTTATCATTTAACTCTGAATGGAGTAGTGACAATGCAACAGGTTCAATCAATGGTTTCATTTTTCAGGCAACTAAATTGTATTCAAAGATAGCCAAAAACTATTCGCCATTAAAATTGGCTTCTGATAATTTAGTGTTGTTTTGATAGATAAACTCTTTGACATATTGTGCCCATTCAAAGTCAGATTTTGAATCATCAAATTGAGCAGGATTAATAGGCTTACCAAATGTAATATGAATTGGTTTTCCTTTTTGGTGATACATCTCATCCATTAAGTAAAGCATCTCAATATTTGCTTTAATTCCTAATGATGTTCGCATTCGTGAAAGATTATAAAAGAACGAAGTGTTTTCTCCTGTAATATGTACAGGAATTACATTTCTCTCAAACTTCTTCGATTTGACAACAAAACTTTTTTTCCATTCAAGATCTTTAATAACTCCCTTGTTTTGTTTTCTTGATACCATTCCTGCAGGAAAAATCAATACTAATTGATCAGAGATGTATTGCTTATCTATTAGGTCTAATGTCGATACTGGATTTTTCCCGTGCTTATTTACACCAATGAATTCTTTTTCGAAATTTTTTAGGCTCAATAGAATATCATTTACAATAAACTTTATGTCTTTTCTTTTTGTTCCGACAGCTTGTATAAGAGCAATTGCATCAATTCCTCCTAGTGGGTGGTTTGAAGCGATAATAGCTCCTCCATTTTCCGGTATGTTTTCAATCCCGCTAAATGTTGCAATCGGGCCAAAATCGTGGATGATTGCATCAGCAAATTCGAATGAGTTTTTATGTCCGTTTTTTCGGATAAAATCATTCACAAAATCTTGATGTACAATTCGCTTTAAATACTTCAGGATAAAGCTTGGTAAAATCTTTAATAGTTTGGGATTCTTGTTTGCAATAATATCCTCAACATTGATAAAGTCATTCTTGGACGCGCTCATAGTTTGCAAAAGTAATTATGTTATCTGTTTAGCAAACTTTTAGTGTAAGATGCTTTAGTGTGACAAAGTGGGAAACAATAGATTTTTATAATTTCTACTATTTGGCATGTTAGTCTCGCTAAATCAGCTATTTATGTTGCAAAAGCACAAAAATGATCTAGCAATTTTGTTGATTGAGTATCGCCTTTTAGTTTCAACTGGATTGAAGGATTCCCTGCTTTTTTTAATTACACAGTGGCCTCAATCGTCAATTAATTTTTCTGTAAAACAAACAAAAACAATAGATTACAAAAATATTAAGGCCTGCTTGCCTTGTTTCGTCACTTTTAGAGGCTTTATTTTAGTTGTATGATAATCAGTACTATATGCAAAGTTTTTAACAAAGTGGGAGAAAGTGGTAAAATGTGGGAAAAAATCATTTATTTTACATCCTAACCACGTATAGTGGGAAAAACTCAAAAGGCATGACACAATTTTTAGGAGAATTCGATTGTAAGCTAGACGCTAAAGGGCGCTTGAGTTTACCGTCTACGATCCGTAAAAAAGTTTCTCCAGAGGCACAAGAAAAATTTGTAGTCAATAGGGGATATGAAAATTGTTTGCATTTGTATCCAATGGATGAGTGGTTAAAGGTGAGCGCGGAGGTGAATAAGCTAAATCTGGATGTTAAAGACAATCGCCTATACGCTCGTTATTTTTTCAGGGGGGCAACCGAAATAGAATTAGACGCTGCAGGTCGAATATTGTTACCAAAGACATTGTGCGAACATGCAGGAATCGACAAAGAAGTTGTGTTGTCAGCCTTCGGTTCGAAAATAGAAATATGGTCTAAGGATAAATACAAAGAAATGATTGCAAATGAGCCAGATGATATTTCCGACTTAGGCGAAAAAGTAATGGGTAAAATAAATAAGGGTGGAGAAGAAGGTGGAGTATCATGAGCCAGTAATGTTGGCTGAGTGTATTGAAGGGCTCAATATTCAAGAGGGGGGTGTATATGTAGATGTAACATTTGGTGGAGGCGGTCATTCGAGAGGAATTTTAAATGTTTTGAAGGGAGGAAAGTTAATTGCATTTGATCAGGACCTGGACGCATTGCTTAATGCACCAGATGATAAAAGATTTCAATTGATTAATAAAAATTTTAGCGAATTGAAATCTGCTTTAAATGCGATTGGGGTCTTTGAAATAGATGGTTTACTTGCTGATCTGGGTGTCTCTTCGCATCAATTTGATGAAGGGTCCAGAGGATTTTCGATTCGGTTTAATTCGAAGCTTGATATGAGAATGGATCAGCGAATTGGTATAACGGCTGAGGATATACTCAATGATTATGATCAAAGACAGTTAACATTTTTGTTCAGAGAGTATGGCGAATTAAGAATAGCCCATAGAATAGCTGGAATTATAGTAAGTGAGAGAAAGAAAAAGAGAATTGAAACTGTAGAAGATTTGAAGGAAGCGGTGAGTTCTTGTGCGCCTAAGTTTAAAGAGCATACATTTTATGCACAGTTGTTTCAAGCAATAAGAATAGAAGTAAACCAAGAGTTAAAAGTATTAGAAGATATGTTGGTACAAGCAGTTGAATTGCTTAAACCAACTGGAAGACTGGTAGTAATGAGTTATCATTCTTTAGAAGACAGAATAGTAAAAAATATTGTAAATAAGGGAAGTGTAGAAGGTGAGATTCAAAAGGATTTTTTTGGAAATGTAATAGGAGTTCCTTTAAAAGCAATTAACAAAAAGCCAATTGAAGCTAGCGAAGCAGAAATAAAAAGAAATACACGATCACGAAGTGCTAAATTAAGAATTGCCGAAAAAAAATGAATAAGATTAAAAACAAAGAAGTGAATTCGTCTCCAGTGGTTGAGCAACCAAAAGAGAAGTCGACTTCTTTTAGTTTTTCAGTTGATAAGTTGATGAACATTTTTAAGGTTTTTAATTACTTCAATCGTGATTTAGTTATTCGAAACATTCCGTTTGTTATCTATTTAACCTTTATCGCACTTTTTTATATCTGGAACTCATATACGATTGATAAAACAGTTCGCGAAATTGATAAAACAGATAAAGAGTTGAAGGAGCTGCGCTCAGAATTTATTACAGGCAAGTCTGATTTGATGTATAAGTGTAAGATGACCGAGGTTGCAAATAATATCGAAATGTACGGTGTGAAGGAAAGTAAAGAAGCTCCAAAGAAAATTTTAATTACAAAATAATACTTGCTACCAAACAAAATGGCAGGACAAAAAAAAGATATTTTATTAAGGGTAAACTTAGTTTTTCTAGGGTTTATATTATTTGGCTCATTCATTCTGTTTAGCATTGGTAAAGTGCAAATAACAGAAGGAGAAATGTGGAGGAGTAAACAACAAGCATTGAATTTAAAATTTGTTGAGATAGATCCGATGCGTGGTAATATTTATGCATGCGATGGTAGCTTATTAGCTACATCATTACCGAGATACGATGTGCATATTGATATTATGGCACCCGCAATTACAAACGCTGTGTTTAATGAAAAACTAGATTCTTTATCGGATGCGCTAGCAAATTTGTTTACAGATAAAACGAAACTGGATTATAAGCAATTATTACGCGAAGCACGAAATGAGAAGAATAGATATTTTTTAATAAAGAGAAATATAACATTCGAACAACGAAATAAGTTAATCAATTTTCCACTTTTTAATTTGAAGAAAAACAATGGTGCGTTAATTATTTCACAATTAAGCAGAAGAGAAAAGCCATTTAAGGAATTGGCAAGTAGAACAGTTGGATTTAAAGTAAACGATAGTACGATTACCTCAGTAGGAATTGAAGGAGCTTATAACGACTATTTAAAAGGTATTCGAGGAAAGCGATTAATGCAACGAATTTCTTCATCCGTTTGGAAGCCTGTAAATAATGAAAATGAAATTGAGCCAAAGGATGGAAGTGATATAGTTACAACTATAGATATTAATATTCAAGATGTAGCAGAAAACGCATTGCTAGAAAATTTAGTAAAGAATAATGCTAAAATGGGTTGTGCGGTTTTAATGGAAGTTGCAACTGGCCAAGTAAAGGCAATTGCAAATCTTAAACAAAATGAGCAGGGTGTTTATGAAGAGTCATATAATGTTGCAATAGGTAATGCTACAGAACCAGGATCAACATTTAAATTGGCCTCATATATAGTAGCAATGGAGGATGGATTCTTAAATCCAGAAGATACTATTCCAACTTATGGTGGACGAAGAAATTTCGGTACTGAAACAATTGAAGATTCGCATCCTGACGGAAAATTCTATAAATCAGTTAAAGATGCATTTGCTCATTCTTCTAATGTAGCAGTTGCTTCAGCAATTTATAAGTATTATCAAAAAAATCCACAGTCGTATATCAACGGAATCAAGAAGCTGCATATAGATGATAATCTCGCAATTAAATTATCTGGTGCTACTTATAATTCAATAAAAAATACAGGTGATAAATCGTGGTCTGGTGTTTCGTTGCCATTTATTTCTATGGGATATGAAACATTGCTAACGCCAATTCAGATTTTAACATTTTATAATGCAGTTGCAAACAATGGTAAGATGGTTGCACCCATTTTTGTCAAAGAAATTAGAAATAAGAGTGAAGTTGTTCAAAAGTTCAGTCCTGTTATAATTGCCGATTCAATTTGTTCTCAGTCTACAATTAAAAAAGCAAAAATATTATTAGAAGAAGTTGTAAAAACCGGTACCGCAAAAGCGATAAAGAATAGTCAATATTCAATTGCAGGTAAAACTGGAACTGCGCAAATTGCTTCTATGAATGGATATGATAAAAAGACGTATCAGGCTTCTTTCTGCGGATATTTTCCTGCTGAAAATCCCAAATACTCATGTATAGTTGTTGTGTATGCTCCTAATAGCGGATTGATTTATGGATCGGAAGTGGCTTGTCCTGTATTCGCAGATATAGCTGCAAAAGTTTATTCATTGGACATAAAAATGCACAAGGAATTAAATAGGTATCCAGACTCACTTTTTGCAGGCTTCCCAATAATTAAATCTGGTCAGGCAAATCAGACTTCAAAGGTTATAAAGTCACTTTCTATACCGTATGATATACAGTCTAACGGTTGGGTAGATACGAACTTAAAGAAAGTTGAAAATTCATCAAGCTTTGTACCCAATGTTGTTGGTATGGGACTAAGTGATGCAATTTATCTACTAGAATCTTTTGGTTTAATTGTTCAGCCAATTGGTAGAGGAAAGGTTTGTAAACAATCCATTAAAGCAGGAATAAAATTAGAAAAAGGTCAGAAAATAATTATTGAATTAAGTTAATGAAGCTGTTAAAAGAAATATTATACAAGACAAATATTGAGCAGGTGGCTGGGTCTACTTCTGTGAATATTTCTGATATCGCTTTTGATTCTAGAAAAGTAAGTGAGTGGTCATTATTTGTTGCTGTTCGAGGCGTTGTTGCCGATGGACATGATTTTATTTCTACTGCCATTGAAAAAGGTGCAATAGCAATTATTTGCGAAGAAATGCCAGTAAATATTATTCCTACAATAACATATGTGAAAGTGAAAGACTCTTCGCATGCTTTAGCAATTGTGTGTAATAATTTTTATGACGACCCTAGTTCAAAATTAAAACTGATTGGTGTTACAGGTACTAATGGAAAAACAACTTCAGTTACATTATTGCATTCGCTTTTTACGCAATTAGGATTTAAGTGCGGAATGATTAGTACTGTAAAAAATTTAATTGGAGAAATTACAATTCCATCTACTCATACCACCCCTGATCCATTACAATTAAATCAGCTTTTATCTACAATGGTGGAGGAGAACTGTGATTTTTGTTTTATGGAAGTTAGTTCCCATGCTGTTGTACAAAAAAGGATTGACGGTTTGACATTCTTTGGTGGAGTGTTTACTAATATATCAAGAGATCATCTTGATTATCATAAAACCTTCGATGAATACATAAAAGCAAAAAAAGGATTTTTTGATCGATTGCAAGAAAGCTCATTTGCTCTTGTAAATGCTGATGATCGTAACAGTCAAATTATGGTTCAAAATACTAAGGCAAGTGTTAGAACTTTTGCGCAAAAGAATGTTGCCGATTTTAAAGTAAAAATATTAGAAAATAATTTTTCAGGCTTGTTGCTTAATATAGAAGGTAATGATGTATTATGTTCTTTGATTGGAAGTTTTAATGCAAGTAATTTATTGGGTGCGTATGCGGTTGCAATGTTATGTAACCAAGACAAATTAAATGTTCTTACGGCTTTGAGTAACCTCCAGCCTCCAGCAGGAAGATTTGAATGTTTACAATCAGAAAATAATATTACCGGAATAGTTGATTATGCGCATACTCCTGACGCATTAGAAAATGTATTAAATACTATAAATAATATTCGCACAGGGAATGAGTCAATAATAACAATTATTGGATGTGGTGGCGATAGAGATGCAGGCAAGCGTCCACAAATGGCGCAAATCGCATGTGAATTAAGTAACAAAGTAATTCTTACTTCTGATAACCCAAGAAGTGAAAATCCGGAGGCTATTATTAAAGATATGCAAGCGGGTGTTCCTCCACAGCATTATAGAAAATCGCTTGCTATTTCAGATCGTCGTGAAGCAATTCGCACAGCTGTTGCGATAGCGCAACCTGGCGATATTATTTTGTTAGCAGGCAAAGGACATGAAAAATATCAAGAAATAAATGGTGTGAAACATCCATTTGATGATAAAGAAATTTTAAACGAAACATTTCAATCTTATTAGTTTATGCTTTACTATTTGTTTGATTATTTAGATAGAGTTTATGATTTACCAGGAGCAGGCGTGTTCCGATATATTTCGTTTAGGTCTGCAATTGCACTTATAACATCTTTACTTATTACTCTTGTTTTTGGAAAACGAATCATAAATATATTATTGAAACTTCAAGTAGGAGAAACAATTCGCGATTTAGGATTAGCAGGTCAAAATGAAAAGAAAGGCACTCCAACTATGGGTGGTGTAATTATTATAGCCGGGATATTGATTCCTACATTGTTGTTTACACGATTAAATAATGTTTATATCATTTTAATGATAATAAGTACTCTTTGGTTAGGTGCAATCGGATTTGTAGACGATTACATTAAAGTATTTAAAAAAGATAAGGAAGGCTTGCGTGCTAAATCAAAATTAATTGGTCAAGTTGGACTTGGAGTTTTTGTAGGATGTGTATTGTATTTTAATAATAATGTTGTTGTAAAAGAAAAATTAAATAAGCATAAAATAGTAATTGAACAAAAGGGGAATATAATTGATGACATGAAAAGTAAAGAGGGATTTTTATTCTCTGGTCAAAACACAAAGTCAACAAAAACTACAATTCCTTTTTTTAAGAATAATGAATTTGATTACGCGGATTTAATTTCATGGTCAGGCGATAATAAAAAATATTTGTTGCCATTGCTATTTATCCTTATTGTAACATTTATTATCACTGCAGTTTCTAATGGATCAAATATCACTGATGGTATTGATGGGTTAGCAACTGGCACTTCTGCTATAGTTGGGGTTACACTTGCAGTTTTTGCGTATGTGTCAGGTAATGCAATATTCGCAAACTATTTGAACATAATGTATATTCCGAACACCGGAGAGTTGATGGTGTTCATGAGCGCCTTTGTTGGAGCTTGTGTTGGTTTCTTGTGGTATAACTCATATCCTGCTCAAGTATTTATGGGCGATACAGGAAGCCTTGCGATCGGTGGCATAATCGCAGTTTTTTCTATTGCGGTAAGAAAAGAATTATTAATTCCAATTATCTGTGGAATCTTTTTAGTTGAAAATTTATCGGTAATGATCCAGGTGAGTTATTTTAAATATACAAAGAAAAAATACGGTGAAGGGAGAAGAGTTTTTAAAATGTCACCGCTCCATCATCACTATCAAAAGTTAGGATATCACGAATCAAAAATTGTTACTCGATTTTGGATTATAGGAATAATGTTGGCTGTGCTGAGTATTGTTACATTGAAATTAAGATAAATGAATAGCGAAAAGAAAATAGTTGTATTGGGAGCTGCAGAAAGTGGAGTTGGCACAGCTATTCTTGCTCAAAAGCAGGGCTTTGATGTTTTTGTATCTGATTTTGGTAAGATATCAGATAAGTTTAAGAAAGAGCTAACGGATAGGAATATACCCTATGAGGAAGGTTGCCATACACAAGAAATAATATTTAGTGCATCAGAAGTTGTAAAGAGTCCAGGGATTCCTGATAAGGTTGAGATTGTAAGTGGTATTAAGGAGCTTGATATACCTGTTATATCTGAAATTGAATTTGCTTCAAGATTCACAAATGCAAAAATGATTTGCATAACTGGAACAAATGGTAAAACAACTACAACGCTATTAACCTATCATATTCTTCAAAAAGCAGGATTGAATGTTGGGTTAGCAGGGAATGTAGGAAAGAGTTTTGCTCGTCAAGTAGCTGAAGAAAATTTTGATTACTATGTTTTAGAGCTAAGTAGTTTTCAGTTAGATGGCTGTTATAATTTCAAAGCGGATGTCGCAATTCTGACCAATATTACTCCTGATCATCTTGATAGATATGATTACAATCTTCAAAATTATATTGATTCAAAATTTAGAATAATACAAAATCAAGGACCCTCAGATGCATTTATTTATTGTGCAGATGATATACTTACAATGCAGGAGGTCATTAAAAGTGAATTTAAAATGCAGTGCTTCCCATTCTCAATAAATCAGAAGAATGGAATGAATGCTTATATAGAAAATAATAACCTTATAATTCAAACCCATAACCAAACACTAAACATGTCAATTCAAGAACTAGCATTACAAGGAAAACACAACTTGTATAATTCAATGGCGTCAGGTATCGCTTCAAGAATTTTAGAAATCAGAAAAGAAGTAGTAAGAGAAAGTTTTTCAGATTTCGAAAACATTGAGCACCGATTAGAATTTGTAAATTCAGTACATGGAATCGATTTTATTAATGATTCAAAAGCTACTAATGTAAACTCAACATGGTATGCATTAGAAAGCTTACAGAGTCCAATAATATGGATTGCTGGTGGCGTTGATAAAGGAAACGATTATTCAATGCTAACTGATTTGGTGCAAAATAGAGTGAAAGTTTTAATATGCTTAGGAACTGAGAATAAAAAGTTGATTAAAGCATTTAAAGAAATAGTTCCTGTTATTATTGAAACAGCTTCTGCTGATGAAGCAGTACAAGCTGCATATCGATTAGGTAAAAAAGGGGATACAGTATTGTTATCGCCTTGCTGTGCTTCGTTCGATTTGTTCGAAAATTATGAAGACCGTGGTCGTCAATTTAAGGCTGCTGTTCGTTCGTTATAATATTTTGTGATGAACTGGATCCAGAATAATATTAAACTGAAGGGAGATAAGACAATATGGATTGTTGTCTTCCTGCTCTCTATTGTTAGTTTGTTAGCTGTTTACAGTTCGACAGGGTTGCTTGCATTTAAAAAAGTTTCAGGCAATACCGAACATTTCTTATTCAAGCATTTTATAGTTTTATGCGGAGGTGGTGTAATTATGTACATTACCGCCTCATTTCCATATACACTCTATGCTCGGCTTGCAAGATTTTTTTATTTGCTGGCAGTTCCATTGCTGATATTCACATTGTTTATGGGTACCAATTTGAATGATGCAAATAGATGGATTACACTTCCGATTATTGGAATGACATTTCAGACTTCCGACTTTGCTAAAATAGCATTGATATTATTTTTAGCACGACAAATTTCTAAAAGTCAGAATACAATTAATGAATGGAGAGCTACCGTGATTCCATTAATAATTATTGTTGGAATTGTTTGTGCGTTAATTTTTCCCGCAAATTTTTCTACTGCTGCTTTATTGTTTTTTACTTCATTAGTAATTATGTTTATTGGAAGGGTAAGTATAAAACATTTAGGTGCTATTGTTGGAATGGCAGTATTATGTGTTGTATTGTTTATTGTTTTTGCCAAAATAGTTGGTTATAAAGGTCGTATCGAAACTTGGACGAATCGTCTTGAGAATTATATGGGACATAGCAATTCGAATGAAGCAAAAACAGCTAAAGTTGAATTTAATGATGAAGATTATCAAGCACAACAAGCAAAGATTGCAATTGCAACAGGAGGTTTTTTCGGGAAAGGTCCAGGCAATAGTGAACAAAGAAATTTTTTACCACATCCTTATTCTGATTTTATTTTTGCAATTATAATAGAGGAGTATGGTTTGGTAGGAGGTTTTTTTATTCTCATTTTATACTTGCTGTTTTTTTACAGAGCATTGCTGATTGTCAAAAGAACTGATAAGGCATTTGCTGCTATGATTACTATAGGTTTTGCATTTAGTATGGTGTTTCAGGCACTAATAAATATGGGTGTTGCATCAGGTGTGTTTCCTGTTACCGGACAAACATTGCCATTGTTGAGTATGGGTGGCTCATCTATCATATTCACAAGTTTTGCATTTGGGGTAATACTAAGCGTTAGTAACTCAATTGAGAATCAGGAAAAATTAGAAGATATAAGTGCAATAAGTTAAACAAATGAGCAAGGTAATCATAAGCGGTGGTGGTACTGGCGGACATATTTTTCCAGCCCTTGCAATAGCGCATGCGTTAAAAAAAATTCATCCGCAAACAGAAATTTTATTTGTTGGTGCAGAAGGTAAAATGGAAATGGAAAAAGTCCCTGCTGCAGGATATGAAATAATCGGATTACCTATTGCTGGTATTAAAAGAAGTTTGTCATTTGACAATTTATTTTTTCCTGTTAAGCTTATCAAAAGTTTATCAAAAGCAAACAGTATATTAAAATCGTTTAAGCCAGATATTGCAATTGGTGTTGGTGGTTATGCAAGTGGCCCTATGCTATTTGCAGCTTCAATGAACGGAATTCCAACTTTAATTCAAGAGCAGAATTCTTATCCTGGAATTACTAATAAATTACTTTCCAAGAAAGCCACTAAAATTTGTGTTGCTTATGATGGAATGGATAAATTTTTCCAGTCCTCAAAAATTATGTTTACGGGAAACCCAGTTCGTGAGGACATCAAAGACTTAAATAATAAAAAATCAATTGCTGCTCAATATTTTCAACTTTCAGAAGCTATTCCGACATTATTAATTGTTGGTGGAAGTCAAGGAGCAAGATCAATTAACAAAGCAATTTATGCTGGGTTAGAAAAATTAAATGATTCTGGAATACAAGTTCTTTGGCAAACAGGAAAAAGTTTTTTTGCTGAAGCAAATGATAAAATCAAACAAATTAATTCTGATAGCATAAAAGCATTTGATTTTATATCAAAAATGGATTTAGCTTATTCGTTATGTGATCTCGTTGTTGCACGTGCAGGAGCGAGCACTGTATCTGAATTATGCATCGTAAAAAAGCCTTCGATTTTGGTTCCATTACCAACAGCTGCAGAAGATCATCAAACAAAAAATTGTTTAGCACTAGTAAATAGAAATGCTGCATTATTAGTGAAGGATCAAGATGCCGCATCAAAATTAATTGAAGAAGCAATCAGTTTAATGAATAATCTTTCTAAGTGTGAAGACTTAGCAAAGAATATTGCGCCATTAGCACGACCAGATGCTGCTGATACCATTGCGAAAGAAATATTTTCAATTATCAATAAAAAGTAATTTACATAAATGAAAAACGAATTGGCTAAAATAAAGCATGTTTACTTCCTAGGAATAGGAGGAATAGGCATGAGTGCGATAGCTCGTTATTTTCATGCAGTTGGGAAGTCTGTTTCAGGATATGATAAAACACCAACACCGCTAACACATCAATTAGAAGACGAAGGAATAGCAATTCATTATGCTGATGATGTTAATAATATTCCATCAGAAATAATTAATTGTTTAGATAAATCTGAAGTGCTTGTTATACTTACTCCTGCAATTCCGAAGGAACATGCTGAATGGAATTTTTTAGTACAAAACAACTTTATAATTATTAAGCGCTCGAAAGTGTTAGGTGTATTAACCAATGGTCAAACTACATTAGCAGTAGCAGGAACGCATGGTAAAACAACAACTTCAACAATGCTTGCGCATATCCTTAATAGCGCTGGGAAAAACACATCTGCATTCTTAGGAGGAATAAGTTCTAATTTTAAAAGTAATTTATTAATAGGAAATACTAATGTCGAAGATCATCGGATAGTTGTAGAAGCTGATGAGTTTGATCGATCGTTTTTGCAGTTGTTTCCTGATATTGCTATTATCACATCCATGGATCCAGATCATTTGGATATTTATGGAGATAAAAATGAAATGGAGCATAACTATCGCTTGTTTGCTAGTCAAGTAAAAGAAGAGGGTACGTTAATTTATAAGAAGGGCTTAGATATAGGAGATGTGAAATCCAAAACCTATTCTTATTCTATAGAATCATCCGAATGTGATTTTGCAGGTACAAATATTAGAGTGGAAAACGGTTTTTATCATTTCGATTTTAAGTCGACTGAAAATTATTTTTCTGATTTGGTTTTAGGATTGCCCGGTCGTCATAATGTTGAAAATGCAGTTGCAGCTGCTGCTGTTGCAATAATGTGCGGAGTTACTGAGAGTGAATTACGCGCAGCGTTAAAATCGTTTTCAGGTGCTCAGCGAAGATTTGAAATTCAAGTTAGAAATAACCGTTGCGTTTATATTGACGATTATGCGCATCATCCTGCCGAATTAAATGCGGCAATCCTTTCTGCAAAAGAGTTGTTTCCTAATAAAAAAATTACCGGAATTTTTCAGCCACACTTATTCACAAGAACCCGCGATTTTGCAAGAGAATTTGCACAAAGCTTAAGTTTGCTAGACTCCCTTATTATGCTAGATATTTATCCAGCCAGAGAACTTCCAATAACAGGAATCACCTCGAATACTATACTCGATCAAGTCACAATCAGTGATAAATGTTTAGTTAATAAAACAGATTTATTGAGTGAGGTAAACGCCAGAAATCCAGAGGTTCTAATGACTTTAGGGGCTGGAGATATTGACCAGTTTGTTGAACCTTTAATACACTTATTGAATTGAAAATTAATGTTCAGCATAAAGTGAAACGACTAATAGTTATTGGCAGCTGGGCGCTTTCAATCGCTGGATTAATTGTGCTTTTAGGGTTCGTTAATTATAAACAATCAAATACAATTTGTAGGAATGTAATTGTGAATATTAATGAAGGTGTAGGACATGATTTTGTAGATGGAAATGATATCCTGCAATTGGTTTATAGCAAAGGAAAATTGGTGGGTAAATCTTATGCTAACATCAACAAAACATTGTTAGAAAAAATTGTGATGAGTAATCCATTTGTAGAGAGAGTTGAAGTATATTCAACGCTTGATGGAAATCTTCATATTGATGCATGGCAGCGAGACCCAGTTGTAAGGGTGTTCAACATGCAAAATGAGCAGTTCTACATTGATAAAAATGGTGCGTTCATGCCAGTGTCTGATAAATACACTCCTTCGGTACTTGTAGCCAACGGATTTATTTATAACACCTATGCTGAAATGAAAATTGCGCCACCGCCAGTTTTAAAAAATTCAAATAATATCGATTCATTAACAATTCCACGGATGATTAATCAGGTTTTTAAGGTTGCTAGTTTTGTTGCAGCTGATACTTTCTGGTCTGCGAACACACAGCAGATATTCGTGAATGAGTTGCAAGAGATTGAGTTGGTTCCTCGCGTTGGGGATCATCGAATTTTAATTGGTGACACTACGGATTTAAAAGGCAAATTCAATCGATTGTTTTTGTTTTATAAAAAAGGGTTAAGCAATACAGGATGGAATAACTATTCTTTAATAAATCTTAAGTTTAAAAATCAAGTTGTTTGTACTAAAAAATAATTTTTAATAATATGTCAGAAATCATTGTTGGATTAGATATTGGAACTACAAAAATTGCAGCTATTGTTGGAAGACGAAATGAGCATGGCAAGATTGAAATTTTAGGAATGGGTCGCTCAGAATCTTTAGGGGTGATGAGAGGTATGGTTGCTAATATTGAAAAGACGGTTGCCTCTATTAAAGAAGCTGTTGAAGAAGCTGAAGCAAAATCCGGCGTTGAGATTAAAGAGGTTTATGTTGGTATTGCGGGACAGCATATAAAAAGTATGCAGCACCGAGGCATGATAACTCGCGCAAATAACGAGTATGAAATTAGTCAATCAGACATTGATGCTATCACTGAAGATATGTATCGTCTTGCGATGCCTCCTGGAGAGGAAATTATTCATGTGATTCCTCAGGAATTTATTGTAGATAATGAACAAGGAATTAAGGAGCCTGTTGGAATGGCAGGTATTCGTTTAGAGGCAAATTGCCATATTATCACTGGCTTAGTAACAGCAGCAAAAAATATTTATAAGTGTGTAGAGAAAGCAGGATTAAAAACAAAAGATTTAATTCTTGAGCCTTTGGCATCTGCAGAAGCTGTGTTAACCGACGAAGAAAAAGAAGCAGGTGTAGTATTGGTGGATATAGGTGGTGGAACAACGGATATTGCAATTTTTCAAGATGGTATAATTCGTCACACTGCGGTTATTCCGTTTGGAGGTAATGTAATCACTGAAGATATTAAAGAGGGCTGTTCTATTATTCGTAATCAGGCAGAACTTTTAAAAGTGAAGTTTGGTTCAGCACTTTCAAAACAAACAAAAGAAAATGAAATCGTTTCAATTCCTGGTCTGAGAGGAAGAGAGCCAAAAGAAATTTCTGTAAAAAATTTAGCTCATATTATTCAAGCTCGTATTGAAGAGATTATTGATAATGTGTATTACGAAATAAAAAACTCTGGCTATGAAAAAAAGTTGATAGCAGGAATTGTTATTACTGGTGGAGGTTCTCAGTTAAAGAATATTACACAGTTAGTAGAATATATAACGGGTATGGATACCCGCATTGGTTATCCAAATGAACACCTGGGAAAAGGTCTTGACGAAGTCAAGAGCCCGATGTATGCAACAGGTGTTGGTTTAGTAATAAAAGGATTGCAAGATGCTGAATATAGTCAATCAAAGAACAAACATGAACTAGATGTACAGCCTGTAATGGAAGGTGCTGAAACAAAAGGTCCAATTAAAAAAGGTCCTTGGTATGAAATGTTTTATAAGTCGTTAACTGATGATGGCGGGGATCAAACCTTCAATGGGTAAAATTATTCGAATAAAAATAAATTAAACTGAAAAAATAAAAACCAATCATAATTATGAATCAATTTGAAAATCCAAATCAAAGCCCATCGTTGTTTGAGCTAGATCAAAAATTTGATACGACTCCAGTAATAAAAGTTATTGGTGTCGGTGGAGGCGGAAGTAATGCTGTAAATCACATGTACAGTATGGGTATTAAAGGTGTAGATTTTATTGTATGTAATACCGATTCACAAGCATTGAATAATTCAAAGGTTCCTTCGAAGGTTCAATTAGGTTTCGGACTTACAGCAGGTCGTGGTGCTGGTGCTATTGCTGATGTTGGTCGTAGAGCAGCTATTGAAAATGTAGAAGAAATTCAACAGCTATTATCTGACAATACAAGTATGGTTTTTGTTACTGCAGGAATGGGTGGTGGCACAGGTACAGGTGCTGCTCCAGTAATTGCAGGCATAGCTCGTGAGTTGGGAATCTTAACTGTTGGTATCGTTACTATTCCTTTTGGATTTGAAGGGAGTAAAAGAGTTTTGCAAGCGAAAGCTGGTATCGAAGAGATGAAGAAAAATGTTGATGCATTGTTGATTATTTGCAACGATAAGTTAAGAGAGATTCATGGTAATTTGCAAATAACTAAAGCATTCGGATATGCTGATGATGTATTGACTGTTGCTGCTAAGAGTATTGCAGAAGTTATTACAAATACATTGCATGTAAATGTTGACTTTGCGGATATTACTACCGTTATGAAGGATAGTGGTGTTGCTATCATGGGTTCTGCAAAAGCAGAAGGTGATAATCGCGCTATTCGTGCAGCAGAGGCAGCTCTTGAATCGCCTTTGTTAAACGATAGTCATATAGAAGGAGCTCGTTATATTTTGTTAAATATCGTTAGCGGTAATGAAGAAGTAACAATGGATGAAGTTGCTGATATCAACGATTTTATTCAGGCGCAGGCAGGACAAACTGCTGATATCATCATGGGTATTGGTAATGATCCTGAATTAGGAAGCTCAGTTTCAGTGACTGTTATTGCTACAGGATTTAAAATTAATGAAGTAGTAACGGATAAGCCTAGCCGTAATGATGACAGAGTGGTTTTTAACCTCGGGGAGACTGAAAAAGTAACGGTAACTTCAACTAATGAAGTTCCTGCTCCTCGTATGGAAGAGACTGTTGCTGAGGTGAAGGATTATATGGAGCCAGTATTAATTGTTCGTGATGAAATTAGACCCATTGAATCAGTTCATACTCTAGTGAATACAATAGAAGAGCAAAGAAAAATTGTTTATAGCTTAGAAGGAAATGTAATCGAATCTAAAAACGAGATGGGCTCTCAAATTAAATTAGAGGAGTTGGTTACTATTGTAAGTGAGTTGGAAGATGAAGATTCTTTAGGGTCGGAAGATTTTTTTAATGAAGATTATAATGAATCAAATGAAGATCTAGTTGAAGAAACGGAAGAAATTACTCCTGTTTATCAAGAATTAGAAATAAAGAATGATGAACTAGAGTTTGAAGTGACAATGGATGGTGAATCAGAAAATGCAGTGTCTGAGTTTTTCTTTCAAGAAGAAATGAATGCTCCTATAATGATGAACTTAGAGGAGGAAGTAAAAGCGAATTTAAATTCAGAAATAACTGAATCAGAATTGACGAAGGAAGAAGAAATGTACAAGCGTTCGAGAGAGAGAATTATGCGTTTGCGCGAATTAAATTTTAAGATGAGTACACCTGGTGGAATTAATGATTTAGAAAGAGAGCCTGCATATAAGCGTAAGAATGTTTCTTTAGATAATGTACCAAATTCTGCTGAGTCAAATATTTCTCGTTTAACATTAAGTTTGGATGAGAACGAACGCAATCCTGAAATCAGAGCTAACAATTCATTCTTACACGATAGAGTAGATTAATTATGGCATTAGAACAAAATATAATGGTTGAATTAAAAGCAGCCATGTTAGCTAAAGATGAAGCCAAGCTTCGTGCATTACGTGCGATAAAAGCAGCAATTATTATTCTGAAGACCAGTGAAGCAGGGAAAGAAATTACGGAGGAAGATGAAATGAAAATGTTGCAGAAGCTGGTGAAGCAACGTAAAGAATCAACTGATATTTATACAAAGCAAGGCCGCGAAGACTTAGCAAAAACAGAGCAAGAAGAAGTTGCAGTGATTGAACTTTTCTTACCTCAGATGATGAGTGAAGAAGAGATTCGTGTAGCATTAAAAGACATCATCACAAGTTTAGGAGCAACATCGCCTGGTGAAATGGGTAAAGTAATGGGAGCTGCGAATAAAGCATTTGCTGGCAAGGCTGATAATAAAATTGTATCGGCATTGGTGAAAGAGATGCTTTCGTAAGAAAAATATAAATGATAGTTCACCCTCTTTGGTAATTGAATAGATTGCGGAAGAGGGTGAATTGTTTTAGTGGTAAGTTTAAAAAAGTTTGATATCAAAAAAAGTAAATATATTTGAATAAATAAAAACAACAGATGATTTAAACCAGTAGTAGTTTTGTCTCTACATTTTCTTACCTATCATCAAAACACCTCGATTTGTTAGTAACTCATTTTTCAGTTTTTTGGTTTTTCTTTGTTGCTGAGATTATTTTCGCACTACCATTTTCATTTTTAAAATCGTGTATGGCTAAAATTGTTTCAAGTAGATTGCTTTTTCTATCTATTAAAGAAGTAATACAACAAGCGCAAGCGCAGGTTGTACAAAATGTTAATTCAACCATGGTGCTTACCTATTTCGAAATAGGAAGGATGATAGTTGATTATGAGCAAAACGGAAAAATAAGAGCCGATTATGCCAAAGAAACGCTTAAAATTTTAAGTGGTAAACTAACAAAGCAGTTTGGGAAAGGGTATTCAATTGATAACCTTAGCCGCATTAGAAAATTCTATTTAATATATAATAATCGAATTTCAGAATCAGTGATTCGGAAATTCGAAAATGCATCTAAAAAGGACGTAAAAATACGAGGCAATCAAAAATCAGAATCAGTGATTCGGAAATTCAAAAATCCTTTTTCACTTAGCTGGACTCATTACTTTTTACTGATAAAAATTGATGATGAAGATGAACGTAATTTTTATGAAATAGAATCGATACAGAATAGTTGGTCTGTACGTGAATTGCAACGACAATTAAATTCGGCGTTGTATCAGCGGTTGTCTAAAAGCAGAGATAAAAAAGGAGTCAAAGAATTGGCTAAAAAAGGCCAGCTTATTGAAAAACCTTCTGATGCATTGAAAAGTCATTATGTACTTGAGTTTTTAAATTTAAAAGAAGCTGATCATTATACGGAAAGTGATTTTGAATCGGCAATTATTGATCGGCTCGAAGAGTTTATGCTTGAATTGGGCAAAGGGTTTCTATATGAAGGAAGACAAAGACGATTTACTTTTGATGGAGATAGCTTCTATGTTGATTTAGTATTTTACAATCGGTTCTTAAAGTGCTTTGTCCTTTTCGATTTGAAAATTGGCAAACTAACACATCAGGATATCGGTCAGATGCAGATGTATGTGAATTTTTTTGATCGTCAAATCAAGACGCCAGACGAAAATAAAACGATTGGAATTGTTCTTTGTAAAGAGGAAAATAAAACCGTAGTAGAGTTTACTTTACCCGAAGGGAATAGTCAAATATTTGCGAAAGAGTTTAAACAGTTTTTTCCTAGCAAGGCGGAATTTAAAAAACACTTGTTATTAGCAAGCCCACAGTAGATTATAAGGTACTTAAGAGTAGTTTGCTTATTGTTTTATTTTTCTAATTGAAGCATTTGCCCGTTGCTTCAATTTTATACCTTTGCGAGTATAATTTTACTATATGAAAATTTCCAAGAATTGGCTATCCAAACATATTGATACAAATTTGAGTCACGATGATATTTCCACCCTACTTACAGGCTGTGGATTAGAAGTAGAGCACCTGGAAGAATGGGAGAGTTTAAAAGGTGGTTTGCAAAATGTAGTTGTTGGTCATGTTTTATCTTGTGAGAAGCATCCTAATGCTGATAAGTTAAGTGTTACTTTGGTAGATGTTGGTGATGAAGATCCAAAGAAAATTGTTTGTGGTGCGCCTAATGTTGCTGCAGGACAAAAAGTGATTGTGGCTTTGCCCGGAGCAGTTTTATTTCCTGTAGTTGGTGAATCCTTCGAGATTAAAAAATCAAAAATCAGAGGAGAAGAGTCGAATGGTATGTTATGCGCAGAGGATGAAATCGGACTAGGGACTTCACATGCAGGAATAATGGTTTTACCTTCTGAAACGCCAATTGGAATGTCGGCAGCCGATTATTTTCAGATTGAAAAAGATATTGTTTTTGAAATTGGCTTAACGCCTAACCGAGCTGATGCTGCGTCGCACTATGGTGTTGCACGCGACTTAGCAGCTTTAACGAACATTAAAAATTTATATCCTGCATTAACTAGTGCTGTGAAAGTTTCAAATCTATCAGGTCCTGTTTCTGTTAATGTACAAGATGCGAATGATTGTCCTCGTTATTCAGGAATTTATATTTCTAATGTTTCAGTTGGCCAGTCGCCACAGTGGTTAAAAAATAAATTAAGCGCTATTGGTGTTCGTTCTATCAATAACATTGTAGATATTACAAATTATATTCTTCACGATTTAGGTCAGCCTTTGCACGCATTTGATGCAGATCGTATTCAAGGAAATACAATTCTTGTTAAGCGTTCAGTCAATGAAGAAAATTTTGTTACGCTAGATGATATCGAGCGTAAATTAAATGGTACTGAATTAATGATTGCTGATAGCAAAGGAAGTTTGTGTATGGCTGGTGTCTTCGGAGGTAAAAATGCAGGCGTCAATGAAAGCACCAAAAATATCTTTTTAGAAAGTGCATATTTTAATTCTGTTGTAGTTCGTAAAGCATCTCGTTTGCATGGTATCCACACAGATTCATCTTTCCGCTTTGAGCGTGGTACAGACCCTGAAATGACAATCACTGCGATGATGAAAGCTGCAAAAATGATTGAAGAATTGGCAGGTGGTAAAATTGCAGATGCAATCATAGACCTATATCCGCAACCGATAGTATGGAATAAAATCGAGCTGGCTTATAAATATGTTGATACTTTAATCGGCAATCAATTAGAGCGCGACTTAATCAAAAAAATAATTTCTGATTTAGGAATGCAGGTAGATGCAGAAACAAAAGATGGTTTGTCATTATCGGTACCTCCGTTTAAAGTCGATGTGACACGAGCTGCCGATGTAGTCGAGGAGATAATCCGAATTTATGGTTATAATGCCATTGAATTACCTGGAAAAATTTCGATGACTGTTTCCAGTTCTTTAAAGCCAGATATTGAAAAGGTGAACAGTAAAATTGCTGCTACGTTAATTGGTAAAGGTTTTTTTGAAATTCTAAACAATAGCCTAACTAAAAAAGATACAGCACAACATATTGTGATGAATGAAGGTGATGCAGTAGTAGAAGTTTTAAATCCTTTAAGCAACGATTTAGGAGTATTAAGAAACTCTATGCTGTTACCTGGATTAGAATCGATAGCATATAATCTCAATCGCAAACAAAAAGAAATTCGGTTATTCGAAAATGGTAAGGTATACTCTGTAAATCACGGATTATATACTGAGAAAAATAAAATTGCAATTTGGATTAGCGGTGAGTTAAACAAAGAGCATTGGCAAAAGACTGTTAACCCAGTTGATATCTACTCGATGAAGGCGCTTGCGCAAAGCGTATTGAGCGCAATAGGAATTGAAGAATATAAATTGAACATCGAACAAAAAGAGGGAACTGTATTTAGTCAGACAATTGACATAATGCTTAAGAAGCGCACTTTGGTGAGTATTGCGGAGGTTAATAAAAAGACTTTAAAGCTTTATGATATCAGCCAACCTGTTTATTATGCTGAATTAGATTTAGAAACAATTATGCGAGCTATTTCTCCAGCAGATTTAAGAGTGCAGGAGCCTACAAAATATCCAGAGGTGCGAAGAGATTTATCGATGGTGCTGGATAAAAATGTAAATTATTCTGAAGTGGAGGAGATAGCTTTTAATTCTGTGAAAGGAATTTTAAGGGAGGTGAATTTGTTTGATGTTTATGAGGGCGATAAGATTGAGTCCGGTAAAAAATCATATGCCTTGAGTTTTATTTTGCGCGATGATGAAGCTACCTTGCAAGATAAGCAAATTGATACGGCAATAGACAAATTGATGAAACAATTTGAATCACGATTAGGGGCGATAATAAGGACACAATAGTCGGTTTGTTTTTAAAAAACCTTACATTGCATTGATAAAAATTTCTACAGTGAGATTAGTAAATTACATAAGCATCATTATTCTTGCATCTGCAATTGTTTCTTTTACGGCCGTTAAAAGCAATGCTCAAGGAGATCCTTATGTGGATGCTGGTGTGGATACTTCAGTCACTTGCGCTAATCCTTGCGTTGATTTAGTCGGAAGTTATTTTTATGCTGGGCAGACAACTTCCTATTTGCCGATACCTATTCCTTATACTCCTTATTCTTACAATACGGGAACACCTATCTTGGTAAACATTGATGATTCTTGGTCTAACACCATAAACTTACCCTTTAGTTTTTGTTTTTTTGGTGTTAACTATAATAAAGTTGTTGTTGGTTCAAATGGATTAATATCATTTAATAATACCTATGCAGGAGGCGGTCCAGGGACTTGTCCTTGGAGTTTGGTTGGTGTTAATCCACTACCTAATTCTACATTACCACTTAATTCAATTATGGGAGTATATGAAGATATTGACCCCACGAATCTAGGTGATATATATTGGCAGTTAACAGGAACATATCCTAGTAGGAAATTGATAGTTTCGTTTTATCAAATTCCATATTATGGAGATCCCAATAGCGTTTCAACAGGCTCTTGTAATAATCCGTTGTTTTTAACTTCTCAAATAGTTTTATATGAAACAACCAATGCGATAGACGTTTATATAAAAAGCAAGCCTTCATGTTCGGGATGGAATGGAGGATTAGCAATCGAAGGAATTCAGAATGCTACAGGAACGGTAGCTTATACGATTACAGGCAGAAATAATACAGTATGGAATGTAAATAATGATGCGTACCGTTTTTTGCCAATGGGTCCAAGTATTGTTTCTTTTAAATGGTTGCAGAACGGAACGATTATCAGCAATAGTTCAATTTATAGTGTTTGTCCTACACAAAATACACAGTATGTAGCGCAGGTGGTTTATAATGGATGTAATGGAGCTATCGTAACACTAAATGATACAGTGAATGTGACATTCGTAGTACCTTTTCAATCGTCTATTCAATCTGTTCAGCCTTCAGGATGTACCCCGCAAAATAACGGTAGCGCATCTACGACAATTAATTCTGGAACTGGTCCTTTTACTTATTTATGGAATACTGGAGCAACTACAAGTTCAATCTCTAATCTAGGCCCTGGAACATATACATGTACGATTACCGATCCGAGTGGGTGTAGTAAACAGGATACGGTGGCACTTCAATATCCATCATTTCTCAGTGTGAATCCTGCCACAATACAGAATATTGGATGTTCAAGCGGATCCAGTGGAAGTATAACAATTAATGCCACTGGTGGAGCGGCTCCATATAACTATATTTGGTCGAATGGTGCAACAGGAATTGTAAATTCTTCTTTAGTAGCAGGAAATTATACAGTAACCGTTACGGATCAAAATGGGTGTACTAGTTTACAAACAAATTCTGTTGTACAACCAAGTTCATTAAATGTTTTATCTACTCTCGTTAATAATAATTGCTACGGAGTTTCTGCAGGTAGTATATCGTTAAGTGTTTCTGGTGCAACGCCGCCTTATACATATGTGTGGTCGCCTAATGTTTCTAGCAGTAATACTGGAAGCGGATTAAGTAATGGGAATTATACGATAACTGTGAGTGATAATAATGGATGCACTACAATTGCCAATGCTACTGTCACTTCTCCAACAGCTATTTTAATCAATGCAGCAATAACCAATTCAACTTGTCAATTAGCGAATGCATCGATAAATGTTAATCCCTCAGGAGCAACTCCCAATTACGCTTACAATTGGAGCAATGGTGTTGCAACTGCTACAAACCAAAATATAGTATCTGGAATATATACGCTTACTGTATCTGATAATCTTGGATGCACAAAAGATACCTCTATAACAATATTTTCTTCAAGTATTCCTCAATTAACGATTTCTGGAAGTGATTCTATTTGTGCTGGAGGCTCGGTAGTATTAAATGCAAATGTCAACAATGGAACGGTTCCATTTAATTACAACTGGAATCCAGTAAATGCCAATAATTCCTCCGCTACTTTTTCTCCTGGGCAATCGCAAAACATTGAATTGATTGTAACGGATGCTAAAGGTTGTGCAGATACATCTGATTTTTTTGTTGAAGTAGTTTCATTACCTATAGTTAATGGTGCAGTTGATGATGCAAAATGTTATGGTTCAAATGATGGGAATATCATCTTAAATTTGATTGGTGGAATTGCACCGATTACTTATAATTGGATTCCAAATGTTTCTTCAGCAAGTATTGCTTCAAATTTGTATCATGGAACATATCAAGTAAATATTACTGATCATTTAGGTTGTACCGGTTCAAATACATTTATCGTAAACCAACCTGATTCATTACAATTGAATTTTATTGTAGTTGGAAGTACATGTAATTTGCCAAACGGATCGATACAAGCTATTGTTGGAGGAGGTGTTCAATCGTATAATTATTTATGGAACACTTCATCTACGATTGATAATATTTCTTTACTAACACCAGGTTCGTATAGCCTTACCGTTACAGATGCAAACGGATGCACGGATAGTCGCATTATCTTTATAAATGCGGTTCCAATTCCGGATGTAAGTATTAGCGGAGTCGATTCAATTTGTTTAGGCGATAATTGTAATTTAAGCGCAACTGTTTTAAATCAAGTATCACCAATTACTTATCTGTGGAGTAATGGTTTGCCTAATTTGTCAGTTATAAATGTTGCTCCTCAGTCAACGCAGAATTATAATTTAGTGGTAGTTGATGGAAATGGATGTAGTGATACTACTGATTTTACTGTTAATGTACAGAACTTGCCAATCATTGTTTTTAATCAAACGGATACTGCCGAATGTGGTAGTTTAGATTATACATTTAATGCGACAGCAATTCCTTCTAATGTAATTTACAATTGGGATTTTGGAGATGGTAAATCATCAGTCGGAAATTCGATAACACATAATTACAATACTGCTGGAGTATATACTCCAAGTCTTACTGTAACAAGTGCCATTGGATGTGAATCAAGTTTGTCTTTACCAAAGTTAATCACCGTTAACCCTATTCCAAATATTGATTTTAATGTAACGCCATCAATACTATTTGATGATAATTCAATGGTGCAATTCTCAAATTTATCAGCGGGTGCATTAAATTATATCTGGAATTTTGGAGATGGTTCTGATACTACACATATAGAAAATCCAATTCACTATTATCCTGATTCAGGTACTTATGTTATTACATTGATTGGCGAGAGTGACCAAGGTTGTATCGATAGTTCAAGTGAAGTATTGTTACATGTGATAAATTCTTATGCTTTTATTCCTTCGTGCTTTACGCCTAATAATGACGGTAAAAATGATGTTTTGAAATTTTTTACTGTTAATGTTTTCAGCTTTCATTTCCAATTGTTAGATAGATGGGGTCGTGTATTATTTGAAACAGATAATCCACAATCTGAATGGGATGGTACTTATCAAGGCTCTTATGTGCAGGAAGGTGTTTATGTTTATAAAATGGAATACCTTTCTATTCAGCACAAACATATGGAGGCATTTGGTAAAGTAACCTTATTACGATAATGATTGTCACTCGATGATAATTAATCGTAATTTCGCTGAGTGAATTCTTTTAACGATTTTAAATTAAACCGTCAATTACTTAATGCTGTTAGTGATTTGGGGTATGTGGTACCAACTAACATTCAGCAAAAAGCTATTCCTGTAATACTTGGTGGACAAGATGTTATTGGTATTGCTCAAACGGGAACTGGCAAGACAGCTGCTTATTTACTTCCGGTTTTGCGAATGCTTAATTATGCGCAGGAAAATTCTCCTCGCGCATTGGTGCTTGTTCCGACGAGGGAGTTATCAATTCAGGTAGGAAATGCATTAAAAGAACTTACTAAATACACCGACTTAAGATATGCTGTTGTTTTTGGAGGTCAAGGTGCAAAAGAGCAAATCGCTGCTATCAATGAAGGTATAGACATTTTAGTAGCTTCTCCCGGAAGGTTTTTAGATTTATATCTTGCAGGACATATTCAAACAAAGAAAATAAAGTATCTAATATTGGATGAAGCAGAGCGATTGATGGACAAGAGTTTTATTTCGCAGTTTCATCGAATTTTGGAAGTCGTTCCGCGTAAGCGTCAGAATTTGCTATTCTCGGCTACAATGTCAGACTTAGTAAAGAAAATATCTGGCGACTTTATGGCTTTCCCAATTGAAATTAATATTGCTCCAGAAGTTCGTACAGCCGAAACTGTTAGTCAGGTTGTTTATGAGTTGCCGAATATAAAAACGAAAATTAATTTATTAAACTTTTTCTTTAAAGACGAAAGCTATAGAAAGGTGATTGTCTTCTGTAAAACAAAAGCCATTGCATCAGATATTGGAAAATACATGGAGCGGGTTTATGGGATTAATCATGTTCGAATTATACATGGCAATAAAACGCAGCAAACCAGAATTAATGCAATGCAGGCTTTCAGAGAAGATGAACAACTAAGGTTTTTAATTACAACTGACTTAGCATCTCGCGGATTAGATATTCCAGATGTGTCGCATGTAATTAATTTTGATGTGCCTATTATCTATGAAGATTACGTGCATCGAATTGGAAGGACAGGAAGGGCTTTTAAAACAGGGGCTTCATTAACCTTTGTTACTCCAGCGGATGAATATCATCTACAGAAAATTCAAGAGCTCATCAAACAAAGAATTGAAATAGCTCAGCTGCCAGAAAAAGTAGAGGTATTAACCACGCCATTTGAAGAGCGACAGGAAATGCTACGTGAAATTGATCGCCAGAAGCGTAAAGAGGACCCTGATTTCAGAGGTGCTTTTCATGAAAAGAAACCGATAGGAAATAGAACAACAAATCAGAAAAAAGACTTTAAGTCACGAAAGAAATAGATGCAGGCCGGGAAATCAACTAAGTGGATTTATTTATTTGCTCTTTCGCTGATATGGGGTAGTTCATTTATATTAATGAAAAGAGGCTTGGTCAGCTTTAGGCCTGATCAGCTTGCTTCAATAAGAATGATGGTTGCATGCTTCGCTACTTTGCCGTTGATAGCGCGGCAGTTGAAGGAAATTCCTACTGATAAGTGGAAGTATATAATTGTTGTTGGAGTTTTTGGTTCGGGGTTGCCTGCTATTTTATTTGCAACAGCACAGACGCATGTGAGTAGTTCAGTTGCGGGTATGCTTAATGGCTTAACGCCGGTTTTTACATTGTTATTGGGTGCATTTATCTTTAAAATCCGATTTAACCTTTATCAGAAGCTAGGTGTGGCAGTAGGTTTTTTAGGTGCTGCAGGTTTGATTTTTTTAAGGGCTGATGGAAGTCTCGATTTTAATTTTTTATATGCCTCGCTAATTGTATTGGCTACATTCTTTTATGGATTGAGTGTAAATACCATAAAAGGGCAGCTTTCATCCATTAATTCATTGGTGATTTCAGGGGCAGGGTTACTATTTGCAGGAATTCCCTATACTATTTATTTGTTTTTAACTGATTTCCTAGATCGTTTTAAAACGATGCCAGAGGCAAAATTCTCATTTGGGTGTATTTGCACTTTAGCATTGTTTGGTACCGCCGTTTCTAATTACTTATATTTTCAATTAGTGAAGTTAGCAGGGCCGTTATTTGCAAGTATCGTAACATACTTGATTCCGATTGTTGCGATGTGCTGGGGTTTTATGGATGGCGAAAAATTAAACGGCATACACATATTGGCTATGGTAGCAATTCTTTCGGGTATATCCCTAATCACCATCAAGCCAAAGCAGAAGGTTCAAGGTTAATGTCCTAAATCGCTGAAAACCAGTCGTTCGAATTTTCAAGAGAAGTTTCTCAACACTTATTTGTTTATTTCTAAGTAAAATATTAACTTTGCCCTCCCTTAAAATAAGGAAAGTAATAAACAATTATCATGTACGCTATTGTAAATATTGCCGGTCAACAGTTTAAAGTATCTCAGGATGCGCCGGTTTTCGTTCATCGTTTAGATGCAAATGAAGGAGATTCAGTAAGTTTCGACCAGGTATTATTAGTTGATAATAATGGTTCTGTTAAAGTGGGTGCGCCTACTGTAGCGGGAGCAAAAGTTACTGCTAAGGTGTTGGCACATTTAAAAGGCGACAAAGTATTGATCTTTAAAAAGAAACGTCGTAAAGGATATCAAAAATTGAATGGTCACCGCCAATCATTTACGAAAATCCAAATCGAATCAATTACAGCTTAATTAATATTAACCGAATAAAATTAAAATAAAATGGCTCACAAGAAAGGTGTCGGTAGTTCCAAGAACGGTCGTGAATCACACAGTAAGCGTTTAGGTATAAAAATTTATGGTGGTCAGCGAGTAATTGCTGGTAATATCATTGTTCGTCAGCGTGGTACTAAACATCATCCAGGTGAAAATGTAGGTATCGGAAAAGATCATACATTATTTGCATTAGTTGATGGAACAGTAGCATTCCGTAAAAAGAGAGATGATAAATCTTATGTTACGGTAATGCCAGTAGCGCAAGCATAACAATCCCTTTAAAAATAGTAAGAGGCTTCGAATTTCGAGGCCTCTTTTTTATGTGGTTGAAGAAATATACTTTTGAATAGCACTGTTAAAACGACCAGCTACAGATTTGAATTCCTTTTTTATTGAATCCTCCAATCCCATAAATTTTGTTTTGTTTGATATTCGTACAATAATCAAAACGCGCTGGTTCGGAATTAGTGCCTAGAGCAGGGTTTACAAATAACATTGAATTTGTAAAGTTCTCGTAAATCAAATTATAAAATCGGTCATAATAAACAACAGTTTGTTTTTCATCGTCAATTAAAAGTATTTTACTCTTTGGAGTTAAATTGTCAGAAAACCAGTAATCTGCTTTTCGCAAATTGGAGTAGGTCTTATGGTTTGAGATTCGCTTTATAAAATTATAATGCGTCTGATAGATATAACCATTCTTGTAATTCAGATATAAATTATAAGAGTAGGGAAAGCGAGTGAAATAAAAGTCTTGTAGATAATCGTTGTTGCTATAATAAGTAGGAATTGAAGGAATATCAAAATTCCTGAAATAATGATTCAACATTTTAAACCAATCTTCTGGCTTCGAATAATTCACTACTTCCAGTTTCTTTGATTCGAGGTTATAACGATAGATATTCGTCTCGTCATTATCCATCATCAGGAGGTTGTCGTATTCATCAAACTCCATATTGCGGATGCACTTTGTGGTAGGTAGATTAATGCTGTCTATTTGCATTCCGGTACTGTTATAAAAATAGACATAAGGTAAAGAGCAGGCATTAAATGCTATATTCTCTTTTGAGTCGCATGCGATTTTAAAAGTAAATCCGGCCGCTTGTTGGAATTTATCAGATGGTATTTCAAATAAATCTGTTTTGAATAATTTACCTTCTTGACCTTGCGCGTAATTGATAGTCAGGATAAATGCAATTACAATAATAAGTCGGTTCATGTTATAACGGCTACGGACAGACGAAATTAATAAATTAGAAACAGCTTATTGTTGCTTGCCAATAATAAATTTACCACCTCTAGGCAATGAAGAGCCAAAAGCATTTTGATAAACCTGAAGCAAGTCTTTTTGAACATCCGACTTTAAATTTGTATTATTCAAAATTGCAGTGGAAGCGGTTAGCTCAAAACTAAATTTCTCTCCGTTTTTTATAAGTCCTCTTCTTACCAAAGCTCCAGTCATCATTGCACTGATATTTGGTTTAGTATTAGCATCATTAGTTGGCAATGCTAAAGGTTCAATTTTCGACCTCCTGAATGCTTCTGTAGCTAAATCGTCATATAAATAATAATTTGATGGATCTACTTCTTCTTCGTTAATGATTAACGACTCAATTCCTCTTGAGTTAATAGTTATACGCGCAGGTTGATTTTTATACTCTAGCGTCATTTTTGCAGAGCCATCATCGAAGTATCGTTGAGTGATTATAGTTTTTGAAAAATTAGAATTTGATTTTTTTGAATCATCATTTAATTGCTGGTTACTGATTTTTTCTGAGGTGTTTAATCCTCCTACAGTACTTGCATTTTTATTTGAATTTAAGTTGTTGCCAACTTTCTTAGCGCTGTTATTATTATTTAGCGCTGGATTTATAATTTCTTCGGATGTATTAGCTGTATTAGAATTGCTATTGCTTCCTGAATTATTGTTTCTCGAATTAATGTTTTCTTCTGCTATTGCTACATACGAATCTTTATCGGTGCTGCTTAATTTCAATTTGTTTTTTTCAATGATTACCATTTTGTTTTCTAGGAGTGCAGACGGATTTGTAGAAACTATTTGAGTGGAATTGTATTGGTAATACATCCAGCCAAAAATGGCAGAAACTAAAACTGCTCCTCCTAAAATGATTGTGTTTTTTATTGCTGAAGATGTTACATCATTTACGATTGCATTTTCTACGAGATGCAATGCTTCTTCCTTAGAGAATACGATTGGCGTATTATTCATTTCCGCAAATACATTGTCTAAATCTGCATTTCCCGTTTTCCCTTTTTCCAAGTCGTTTATATTAATTAAGTCGTTATTAACTGGCTTTTTCATGTAATGATCCGTCTAAAATTTCTGATAATTGTTGTCTTGCCCTTACAAGTCTTGATTTTACTCCGTTTTCGGTAAGGTTGCTTATTTCGGCAATTTCTTTAATTGTTAATCCGCTGAATTCAAATAATACGAGCGGCTCTCTGTATTTTTCTGGTAGGTGAGCGATAGCATCCTTTAATTCTTTTATCTGAAGCTGTTTTAACGCGTCTGGTGAAGTGTCTTCTGCTTTATCGTTTAACTCATCAGTCCAGGGTGATTGTCTTTTCTGTTGAACATATCTACGGTTCATCTTTCTTTTGGCAATCGTGAATAAGTAATATAAGAACGCTTCGTGATGTTTTACCTTTTCAAAATGTTCATAAGCTGCAAGAATAGTTTCTGATACAATATCTCTTGCTTCTTCTTTATCCCAAACTATTGTTTGAACGAATCGAACGAGT
The DNA here is from genome assembly GCA_947447155.1 of Bacteroidota bacterium. Classification (GTDB taxonomy): domain Bacteria; phylum Bacteroidota; class Bacteroidia; order AKYH767-A; family OLB10; genus CAINEC01. The sequence goes on from CANFIN010000001.1 coordinate 87,505, forward strand.
CTTTCGTGCAATGGACTATAAAGCGACATGAATTTCGCCTTACGTTCATTCTCGATTTCTTCGGTTCGAAGTTTCAATTGACACAGGTGTTAGAAGTCTAATATTACGAAAAGTTTCGCAAAAAATTATGCAAAATCTTATTTTTTTCCACCAACTATAAGAAATTCTTGTTGATATCTACTAATTAATATGACTGCTTAGGTATTTGAAGTAAGTTTGTTGTGTTAGAATAATTAAAAATGTCAGAAGAAAATCTAGTTAGAATAAATAAATTTTTAAGTGAAATAGGCTATTGCTCTCGCAGAGCCGCCGATAACTTGGTGGAGGAAGGTCGTGTGAAAGTAAACGGTGTAGTTGCGGTAATGGGCGCTAAGGTTACTCCTGATGATATCGTTATGGTTGATGATAAGCTTTTGACAAGGCCTAAGGAAGATTTTGTTTATATAGCATTTAATAAACCTATCGGAATTGTTTGTACTACTGATATCAATAACGAAAAGGATAATATCATTGATTACATTAATCACCCACAACGTGTATTTCCAATTGGTCGATTAGATAAATTAAGTGAAGGATTAATTCTGCTTACCAGCGATGGAGATATCGTTAATAAAATTCTTCGTTCAAAAAATAATCACGAGAAAGAATATATGGTAACGGTGGATAGTCCAGTTACCGATGAGTTTATAGATAATATGTCGAACGGAGTTCCCATCTTAGGAACGACAACTAAAAAATGCTTTGTAGAAAAGATTGATCGCTTTCGTTTTCGCATTATTTTAACACAAGGACTCAATCGTCAAATTCGTCGTATGTGTGAATACTTCGGATTTGAAGTGACCAAACTTAAGCGTATTCGTATTATGCATATTGAGTTAGACATGCCTCCTGGCAAATGGCGCGATTTAACGTCCGAAGAGTTAAATGAATTGAATAGGTTGGTGGAGCATTCGACGAAGACGTATGAATAAAAAAAGGGAGCATTTATTAAATGCTCCCTTAAAATTTGACTTTAATCAAATCACCCCGTCACTCTTTTTAATCTTATTTTCAATTTTTCCATCATCAAATACATTACTGGAACAAGTATCAACGTAAGCATTGTTGCGAAGCTTAATCCGAAGATCATTGTCCATGATAATGGTCCCCAGAATGCAACGCTGTCACCACCAAAGAAAATATGCGGATTGCCCGATGCAAGTAATGTTGCAAAGTCGATGTTTAATCCTACTGCTAATGGAATCAATCCTGAAATGGTTGCACTTGCTGTAAGTAATACAGGTGTCATACGCGTTTTACCCGCTTCAATAATTGCTTCGTAGGTTGGAACACCTTGCTCGCGCAATAACTCTGTAAACTCAACCAGTAAGATTCCGTTACGAACTACAATACCCGCTAAGGCAACAATTCCAATTCCCATCATGATCGTACTAATGGTCATACCTGTAATTGCGTAACCGAAGAATACACCAATCAAACTGAATAATACTTCTACGATAATGATCAACGATTTACTAAGTGAGTTAAATTGCGTAACAAGAATCAAGAAGATTAATCCGAATGAAGCCATCAATGCAGTCATTAAGAAAACCATTGTCTCCATTTGTTCTTCCTGCTGACCAGTCATTACTACTTCAACACCATCAGGTTTTTCGAAATTCTTGATTTCATCTTCTACATTTTTAATTACAGCTTGCTCGTTGTAATCACGAAGTACGTTTGAGCCTAGTGTGATTACACGCTTCTGATTGATACGTTTGATACCACCATAAGTAGTAGAGTAGGAGATGTTACAAAAAGACGATAAAGGTACCTGACGAACCATTCCACCTTTGTTCATGTCACGGTAGGTAATTTTTAAATTGTTCAACGCATCAACATCAACACGCTGATCATAATTATATCTAAGCTGAATCGGATATTCATCATTGTCATCTCTGAATTTTGATACTTCATTTCCGAAAACGGCATTACGAATTTCCATTCCTATTTGTCCTGTGCTGATACCTTCGCGATTCGCTCTTTCACGATCAATGTTAAATACAATCTCCGGCTTACTCGCTTCGAAATCGCTTTTCAATTGCTCAACCCCATCGATGTTTAGAGAGTCAAGGTAATTTTGAAGTTTAGCTGTTGTCTTAACAATGTCTTCAAATTTATCACCTCTTATTTCAATGTTGATTGGCTTTCCTACTGGAGGTCCGCCTTTTTCTTGATCGACAGTGATTTCAGCACCGGCAATTCCTTTGACAGCATTACGAATTTTATCGAGGTATAACGCCGACGACTCTCCGTTTCTTTCAGAAAACGTTTTAAATGCAATCGTAATCTTCGACTTGTTCGTTTGTACAGAAGGATCAAATTCATTCGGGTCGTTCGTTCCAACAGCAACGTTAGCAATTAC
>CANFIN010000002.1 GCA_947447155.1 Bacteroidota bacterium
CTTTCTAATCAAATAACTGCAATTGCTTTATCTCCTAATCCTTCGCTTTCATTTTACATTCGTCCCACTATTGATACAGGTTCATGTAAATTAGCTGCGGAAGATGTGGTTTGGAAATACACGACATTAGATAACATGTCACGTATTCAGATTAACGGTAACAATCTAACAAAATTATTAACTAACGGTTGGGATGGTGCAGCGATGTCTTATCAGACGGTAGGCAATAATGGATGGGTTCAGTTTAATGCAGCGCAAACAAATAAACCATTAATGTGTGGCTTAAGTGCAAGTTACACAGGGAATTCTTATACCAATATTCAATATGCTATTTATCTTGCTGCAGGTGGATCGTTACAGGTTTATGAATCAGGAACAAACAGAGGAACATTTGGTAATTATGCTGTTAATGATACTTTGCGTATAGCGATTGAAAATAATCAAGTATGTTATTATAGAAATAATATTTTGTTTTATAACAGTACAGTAACACCCGTACTTCCTTTATATGTAAATGCAAATATTTCTGATATTGGTGGTGTATTGTCAAATGTAATTGTTAATAATCGCAGTGCACTTACATTTAACGCTTATACTTTAAACGCGCCAGCAAATCCTATTTTTAATTGGAAGGTAAACAATGTTGTTGTTCAGTCTGGTGTTTCTTCTTCGTATGCAAACCCATCATTAGCTGTAAATGATATTGTCACATGCTCCATGCAATTATCAGGTTGTTTGAGCAATTTAATAAACGCTAACACAATAGTTGTAAAAAATGTATTGCCAAATGCATCCTTGCAATTTTTCATTAAAGGAGTCTATGATGCATTAGGATGTAAAAAATCTGGTGAGCAGGTAGTATGGAAATACTTAAACCTTTCAAACTATGATCGATTAACTATTGCGGGAAATTCATTGACTAAAAAATTATCTGCACAATGGGATGCAGGTGCTATTTCCGCTAATCCGGTTTATAATAACGGATATTTAGAATTTAAAGCTATCGAAGTCAATAAAAATAGAATGGCCGGACTAAGTGCTGCGTATACGGGTCCATCATATGCTAATATTGATTACGCCCTTTATCTTCAAGCAAATGGAACTATCGGTGTTTATGAATCGGGCGTAAATAGAGGTGTTTTCGGAACCTATATCACTAACGATGTTTTCCGCGTAGCAATCGATAATAGTGTTATCCGCTATTATAAAAACGGAACGATTTTTTACACAAGTACGGTAGCTCCTCCTGCAATCTTGTATGCTTCATCAGCATTATATGATATTGGTGCTACAATAACCGATGCATATGTTTGGAATTATAATAATGCTTCTTTTACGGCAGTCGTTTCAAGTTTGTATTCTCCTTATGTTTTAAATTGGAAAGTAAATGGAGTAGCTACAGGAATTAACACTACCACCTATAGTAATCCATCGCTACTTGTCAATGATGTTATTACTTGTGACTTACTATTGCAAGGATGTTACAACACAACGTTGACATCGAATTCAATCATCTATACCAATCAAACTGCTAATCCTTCTGCAGTAGGTTATATAAAAGGATTAATTGACTCTGCTGCTTGTTCGTATGCTGGTGAACAAGTTGTTTGGGCGTATACCAATCTTTATGATAAGCAAAAGTTAGCTTATAACGGTAATGGACTAACTAAGTTGTTGACTACAGGATGGGATGCAGCTGCTTTTTCATTCAATTCAGTAGGGCAGGAAGGTTACCTTGAATTTAGAGTCGCAGAACTTAACAAGGCAAGGATAATAGGATTAAGTACAACATATGGTAGTTCCTCTTATACTACAATTCAATATGCGATATATCTTCAAAATAACGGATTGTTTTCTGTTTATGAGTCTGGAACTAATCGTGCTACTTTTACTAATTATACCACTACAGATACATTCCGAATTGCTGTTGAAGGGAACCAGATTAAATATTATAAAAACAGAGAACTGTTTTATACAAGTTTGACGCAGCCAAATCTCCCATTATATGTCAATGCATCACTGAATGATATAGGTGCTACAGTTTTAGATGCAATGGTTTGGAATTTAAATAGTGGAACTTTTTCAGCTGTCTTTTATAATGGTTCTTCGGTTTTAAATTATGATTGGAAAATAAATGGAGTTAGTACTGGCGCTACAAATTCTATTTTTAATGCATTCTCGATTAATAATTCAGATATTGTTTCATGTGATATCAGCTATGCTGGCTGTGTTACAACATTGTTTCCTTCAAATTTGATTAAACGAAGACCTTTAGAGCCGAATCCTTCAATAAGTTATTTTATAGCTGGTGTTCCTGATCAAAGCTCATGTAGAATTGCTGGTGAGCAAGTTGTTTGGAAACGCTTTACTAACTATAACGACTTAACTAAAATTCAAAAGGTTGGAAATAATTTAACAAAATTACTTACCACTGCCTGGGATGGGGGAGCTATCTCGCTGAATAAAGTTAGTAATAATGGTTATTTCGAATTTTCAGCAACCGAAGTTAATAAAGCTAGAATGGCTGGTTTAAGTGCTTCTTATGGTGGTTCATCATATACAACTATACAATATGCCATTTATTTACAGAGCAATGGAGCAGTTGGTATTTATGAAACAGGTACTAATCGTGGTAACTTTGGAACTTATGTTTCTGGTGATGTGTTTCGTGTTGCAATTGAATCAGGAATTGTAAAGTATTATAAAAATGGAGTTCTGATTTTTACCAGTACAGTTACTCCTTCTTTACCATTGTATGCGAATGCAGCATTATCTGATGTTGGTGCTACAATAACCAACGCCATGGTTTATAATTACAATACGGGAAGCTTTGTGGCTACAGTGGCGCAGGCTGGTAAAGGTGTAACTTATACATGGATGGTTAATGGTATTGCTATGCAAAGTGGAGCTAATCCCGCTTACAATAATTCATTACTTAATCTCAATGATGTAATTACTTGTCGCTTTACATTAGGTCCTTGTCTTTCGGCAACTTCATATTTGTCTAATACAATTACAATTAAAGCAGCTCCTCAGCAAACAGCAGATTTTTTCATAGAAGGATCTCCCGTTTTACCAGGATGTAAAATGGTGGTTGAGCAAGTAAAGTGGAAGTTAAGTGATTTAATCAGTAATGTAACGGTTGTTAATACGAATAGCTTAATTCGAAATGCAGGAACTGGATTGTGGAATGCAGGTGCAGCTTCCTGGAATTCCGTTGCTAATTTTGGTTATTTTGAATTTACGGCTACTGAAAATAATAAGTTGCGTTGTGTCGGACTAAGCAATTCAAATAATTCTTCCGATCATCTTTCTATACAATTTGCTTTTTATCTGCAAAATGATGGTAACTATAGAATTTATGAAAGTGGTGTTGATCGTGGTTTGATTTTGCCTTATCAGCCAAATGCTGTTTTTAAAATTAAAGTAGAGGGAGGTGTTGTAAAATATTATAAAGATGGAGTGCTTGTTTATTTAAGTAACATCGCGCCCAATTTGCCATTGTTAGTAGATGTATCATTAAATGATTTAAGCGCTACTGTAACGAATGCGAAAATTTCTAATTATAACAATGGAAGATTTCAAACGAATATTTTAAATGGAGGTAATTACGATTGGATGGTGAATGGTGTTGTTATGCAATCAGGACCAGCAGCTGTTTATACCAATAATAATTTATTAAATCATGATACTGTTACTTGTCAGTTAGTAAGTAACCTTCCAGGATGTTCCTCTCAGCTATTATCCTCAAATTATATTGAGAATGTATTTGTAAAACCTGATAGTGTAGACGCTTATTTGAAATCTGTTCCTTCTTTAAGTTCTTGTTATGTAGGAATTGAGCAAGTAAAATGGAAGCTAAGTGATTTTAATAAATATAATACAGTTGCATTAGCAGATAATTCATTATTAAAAATACAAGGTGGCGGTACTTGGAACGGAGGTGCCGCATCTTGGAATACAGTTCAAAATAATGGATACTTTGAGTTTAAAGCAATTGAAATAAATAAGTGGCGTGCAGTTGGTTTGTCAACTACAAACACTTCGAACGATTTGGCCTCCATTCAATTTGCAATCGTGCTGAATAATACAGCGGGTATTAGCGTTTATGAATCGAATAATAACCGTGGCGGATTTGGTAGTTATACTGCAAACGATATTTTTAGAATAGCAGTTGAAAATAATACTGTAAAGTATTATCGGAATGGAGTATTGTTTTATATTTCGGCAGTTACACCAACTCTTCCTTTGCAGATAGATGTTTCATTGTATGATTTAGGAGCTACGGTTGCAAATGCTATTGTTTCAAATTATCATGCTGGCGTGTTTCAGGCAGGAGCGACAAACGCAGGTGCGAGTCCCAGTTATCAGTTTTTTGTAAATAGTGTTTCTGTACAAAATGGAGCTGCTTCCTCTTATACAAATACAAGTTTAAATGTCGGTGATACCGTTTCATGTATCGTAACATCAAACGTGAACGGGTGTTTGCCTTTCCAATATTTTTCAAACTACATAGTAATTGCTAAAACGAATCCAGCAAATTTAGATTTCTCAATTACATCAAATCCATCGAGTGCTACCTGCGCAATAATTACAGAGCCGGTTACTTGGAAGCTTTCAGATCTATCGAAAGATGCACAGATTGTAAATGGTAATGGATTAGTCAGAGCGCAAAACTTTACATGGAATTGTGGTGCTTTTTCTTGGAACAAGGTTTATAACAATGGATATTTCGAGTTTACCGCTGCAGAAAACAATAAGTTTAGAATGATTGGTTTAAGTTCAACAAATCCTAATGCTGATTGGACTTCAATTCAATATGCAATCTATCTAACAAATACAGGAACATTTGATATTCGCCAGTCGGGAACAACCATCGCAATTCCTGCTGCTGTTTATACTACAAATGATATCTTTAAAATATCCGTTGAAGCAAACGTAGTTAAGTATTACAAGAATGGTTCGCTTATTTATTCAAGTCTTGTAACACCAACGTTGCCATTGATGGTAGACGTATCTATTTATGATCAGGGTGGGACAGTGAAAAATGCTATGATTACAAATTATAGTAGTGGAGTCTTTAATGCTAATCTGGTTAATGGAGGAACGAATCCTATTTATAATTGGAAGTTAAACGGATTAGTTGTTCAAACTGGAACAAGCGCAAACTATACGAATTTAAATTTACTTAATGGTGATGTTGTTTCATGTGATGTGCAGGCAACTCCAACTGGATGTTCTTCTCAATTGTTTGCATCGAATAACATAACGAATTTTATTATTCCACAAATCAATGTCGACTTTGCAGTGCGCGGTGTTTCTGTTGCAACTTCTTGTGCTGTAGTGGTAGAAAAAGTGAAATGGAAAATAGGAGAGCTTTCTGCTTGTGTGTCGATACAAAATACGAATCAGTTAATAAAATCATCTAGTGCTACAACATGGGATGGTGGTGCAGCATCTTGGAATACTGTAAGCAACAATGGCTATTTTCAATGCATAGCAGCTGAAAGTAATAAAGCAAGAATGATTGGATTAAGTACAACCAATACTGGATACGATCAAAATTCAATTCGTTATGCATTCTTATTAGATAATAATGCTACTTATCGTGTTTATGAGTTAGGTGTTTTTAAAGGAGTCGTTTCAACATATGCTGTAAATGATACTTTTAAAATTTCTGTAGAAGCAAGTGCGGTTAAATATTATGTAAATAATGTACTCGTATATTCAAGTGCCTTGGCACCAACATTACCTTTATTAGTGGATGCCTCATTGTATGATTTAGGTTCTACTATTACAAATCCTGTTGTGGTTAATTTTAATGGAGGAACTTTTGAAGCAGTTTCAGTTAATGCGGGAACTAGTCCACTTTATAATTGGAAGGTAAATGGCCTTATTTTGCAATCAAGTATTGTATCTACGTATACGAATACTACATTAAGTAATCTGGATGTTGTTACATGCGATTTAACTCCAAACCTCGCTGGTTGTAGTAATAATCAACCAATCAATTCAAATGAAGCGGTAAATAATATCATTGCTCCAACTAACATCGATTGTTATTTGAAAGGTGTGCCTGTTGCAACTTCTTGTAATTATTTAGTGGAAGAAGTAAAATGGAAAACAACTGATTTGTTAAATACGAAAGCAACTACAAATAATTTAGTAAAGGTACAGTCCGATGGTGTTTGGGATGGTGGAGCTGCTTCGTGGAATACAGTTAGTTTGAACGGTAGCTTTCAGTTTACTGCATCAGAAAATAATAAAGCCCGCATGGCAGGTTTAAGTTTGACCAATGCCAGTGCTGCAAATACAACAATTGCTTTCGCATTCCATTTACTCGCAACTGGCGAATTAAGAATTATGGAGTCAGGTGTTGATCGTGGTTATTCTGGTTCTTATGTGCCAAATGATATCTTGAAAATTTCAATTGAAGCCGTGGCTGGTCAGAATCGCGCAAAGTATTATAAAAACAATGTATTGCTTTATACTTCTACTGTTACCATTACTACGTTACCTTTATTAGTCGATGTTTCTATTTATAATTCTGGAGGTACAATCTCTAATGCATTAGTAAGTAATCCGAGTGCGGGAGCGTACACAGTAGGTGCAACCAATGTTGGAAGTGCAAATTACAATTGGAAAATAAATGGAATTACTGTTCAAAGTGGTCCTTTAACAACTTATACAAATACAACTTTATTAAATACTGATGTCTTAACTTGTTCGGTTGTATCAGGATTTAATGGTTGTACAGGTATTGTTTTTATTTCAAATAATGCACGCTACTACGGAACAACTTTAGTTGTTAGTAATCCTCCTGCTGTTTGTAGCCCTGCTACGGTTGATTTAACATTGCCAACAGTTACTGCTGGTAATGCAAGTGATATTACACTTTCTTATTTTATGGATGCTGCAGCAACAACTGCAATTCCAAATCCTATGTCGGTAGGAGCAGGTACTTATTATATTAAAGGTACTCGAGCAGGTTGTTCTGATATAAAGCCTGTTACGGTTGTCGTTAATCCATCACCGATAGTAGATGTTACGAGTACTGGAAATAATCATCAGTTAGATTGTAATGTATCATCGATAGTTTTAAGCGCAACGGGTAGTGGTGTTTTGTTATGGGATGATAATACAGCAAATACTTCAAGGATAGTTACACAACCAGGTACTTATGTCGCGACTTATACAGCAGCTAATGGATGTAGCACTTCAACTAATTTTGTGGTTTATAATAATTTTGAGCCACCTATAGTAGAAATACTAGGTAATACTTCTCCAATTTGTCAAGGGGCATCGGTTTCATTAACTGCTAGTCCTACTACGTTAAATAATGCAATTCGTTTTGATGGCACTTCACAAAATGTCGATTTAGGTAGTTGGTTTAATTATCGAAATTTTGCAATAGAAATGTGGTTAAAACCGAGTGCAAGTCAATCGCCAAACGCTTGTATTATTGATGATAATTATTGGTTTACAGGACGTGGATGGATATGCCAACAAAACAATGCCTCTTTGAATCAATATATCTTCTCTTGCTATACACCTTATGGAAGCGTTGGAGTTACATTTACGTTAACAGCTAATACATGGCAGCATTTATCATTGGTGAAATCAAATACTGCTATTCAGGTATATATAAATGGAGTATTAGCTAGCTCAGCTCCTTGGAATTATGGAAGTATATATTATGATGGTTCTCAATTTTTACGATTAGGTCGTTGGGGTGGTGGTGGCCGATATTGGAGTGGTCAGATGGATGAGGTAAGAATTTTTAATTCAGATATTTCATCGGCTCAGATTGCCGCGGATATGAATAGTAATTATCCTCAAACTACTGGTAATTTAGTTGCATATTATAAAATGGATGAACCTGATAATTCACTCGCAATTGACAATTCAACATTGGTTTTTTGGCGCGATGGTTTGACAGTCGGCAATCCTAATTTTATTAAGTCGGGAACAACTGTTTCTAATACATTTACCTATAACTGGTCGCCAGGAGGTTCGTCTTCAGCATCAGTTTCATTTACACCATCTGCTCCAATAGTTTATTATACAAACGTTACAGGTAGTAATGGTTGTGTTCGAACTGAGAGTTCTGAGATTACCGTTAGTCTTAATGGCTCTGCATCCATTGCAGCAACATCCGGATCTGTCTGTTTAAATGGTGCTCCACCAGTTATTACATTAACTGGGTCAGGAGCAATTGCACCCTATACTTTTTATTACTCGATAAACGGTGTTAATAATTCGGTAACAAGCGCTGGGACGAATACATTTGTAAATATTACTCCGCCAACAAATGCGGCTGGTACATATACGTATGATTTAAAAAATCTGACGTATTCAAATGCTTCTTTTTGTTTACAAGCGCAAACCGGTTCCTATACATTAACTGTCAAGCCTAATCCTGTTTTACAAATTACATCACCGCCTGCAGTTTGTGATCCATACGGAGTTAATTTAACCCAATCATCAGTAACCACAGGTAGTTCTCCAAACCTATCATTTGGTTATTTTAATAATAGTTCAGCAACTAGTGTTTTATCAATACCAAATAATGTAACTAGTCCTGGTGCTTATTATATTCAGGCCGTTGATACTTTATCTGGATGTAAAACAACTAATCCAGTTACTGTTTCAATAAATCCTAAACCATATTTATCAAATGTTAATGGTCCTGATATTTGCAGTGGCGCTGCTACAAATATTGTTTTAACTGGTAATATACCTTCTACATTTGCATGGAATATAAATTCAAATACAGCTAATGTTTCGGGTGCGAATAATGGCGTTGGAAATTTGATTAATCAAACATTAATAAATCCTTTGTCAACAACACCAGCATACGTAGATTACAATGTAATTCCTACTGCAAATGCAACTGGTTGTATTGGTGATACAGATGTGGTAACTGTAACAATAAATCCAATTCCATCTATCACATCTACTTCAGCTACTAAAATATGTTCTTCGGGATCTGCTACTTTACAGGCTAATCCAACATCAGGAAATATACAATGGTATTCAACAAATACTGGTGGAGTATCTTTGCTAAGTAGTACAACATATAATACTCCTATAATAAATACGAATACTACTTATTTTGCTCAAGCAAATTACGGTACATGTACAAGTGGTATGCGCACTCCAGTAAATGTAATCGTAGAAAATCCTGGGCAGTGGATGGGTTATACCAACGATTGGAATACTTTGTCAAATTGGGGATGTAATCAATTGCCAACTGCTACAACAAACGTAATAATCCCAACTTCACCTGATGGCGGGTATTATCCAATTGTATCAACTAATGCGTTAGCATTATGTAAAAATCTACAGTTGAATTCTTCTTCTTCTGTAACTATCAATTCAAATAAAGATTTGAGTGTTTATGGGGATATTATTAATAATGGTTCTCCTACTTTCGGATTAGGTAAGTTGTCGTTAAAGGGAAATGTGCTTCAGTATATTAGTGGTGCAGCAACGCAAAATGTAAATCACTTGTTAGTTAATAATTCAAAAACTGGGAATGCAATTAAGTTGAATGTAGATATTCAAATTGATAGTGTGTTGGAATTTACCTCCGGAAAATTATCGCTTAATGGTAAAAACCTTACGCTTGGAACAGTATCTAAAGATGGATTAGTGATAGGAGCAGGAATCAATAAGCACCTTAATGCCGAGTCCGGGTATTTTATTTGTCGAACAAATCAAAATAGCACCTATTCTTTCCCGTTAGGCGACTCCACAGATTTTACACCAATTACAATTTCATTTATCAGCGGGACTCAAAATGGTAGTGCAATAAAGTCTAAAGTAGCTAAAGGTAAAGAACCTAATTTAGTTGTTACAACCGATTATTTAAATCGTTATTGGACAGTAGAGCCTTTAAATTTATTGTCTACTATAGATTACGATGTGATGTACAATTATCAGAATATAACTGATGTAATAGGTTCAGGTGTTTTATATCCAATCAAGTATAATACATTAAATGGATGGTCAGGTTGTCCGGGATCTAATGCTAATACTATTCTAGGTATTACTGGTTCTCATAATGTAGCAGCTAAATCATTTACCTGGTATGGATTAAACAGCTTTTCCAACTTTACTGGAGCAGGTAATAGCAGTCCATTACCAATTCAATTATTGAGCTTCAACGCAGTTAAAAATAATCAGCAGGTGGATTGTAAATGGTCAACTGCAATTGAAGTGAGTAATGATTACTTTACAATTGAAAGAAGCTCAGATGCAATGAATTTTTCTCCAATAGGAGATATTGATGGATCAGGGAATTCTAATTTAGTATTGAATTATTTATTTACAGATTATAATCCGCATTCGGGTATTAATTATTATCGTTTGCGTCAGACAGATTTTGATGGGCATTCTACTTTAAGTGAAATTAAAGCGGTTAACATGGATGTTAAAAATGAAATCAAATTACTAAGTGCTTATTTCGTTGAAAACGAATTGCATTTTATGTTTAATCAAAATGTAAAAGTGGATGAAATTAAATTGTTTGATGTAGCTGGTAGGTTAGTGTATCATTCAAATTATAACAATAAAGATATTGTGATGGATGATATTTTTATGGATAACATAACAAACGGAAACTATCTTGTTTTTATAAGAGCAAATAATTCTGAATTTATCAGCAAGATATTTAAATAGTTTTTACGAATCAATTTCCTGTTTAACAATTCACTGTTCGTTAAAATTTATTAATGGAAAGAATAGCTTATATCTTTCATATACGATTTATCTACTTTTATCGTTATAAAACAGTATTTCTTAATCGTATGAATCGTCTACTAGCAACTTTGTTTATTTTTTTTATCTGTTTTATTAATGGAAAAGCATATTCTCAAAATGTGGGATTAGGTTTATCGGGTTTATATAATGTACAGACAGAAAGTTTTGGGGCAGGTGCGCGTGTTACTTTGTTCCCTGATAATGTGATGAGCTTAACTCCTCAGGTATCTTATTATTTTCCCTCGAATAAAATTACAGAATGGACAATTGGCGCTGCATTGGATTATAAATTTTTGTTTCGAAATAAGTACTATGCTTATGCGTTAGTACATGGCGGTTATAATCGCTGGTCCAACTACGATGAGTCGTTGATGAAAGATGCCGAATTGAATAACTGGAATTTGGAAGGAGGAATTGGTATTACAACTACACATTGCCTACGACCTTTTGCTGAGTATCGCTATAATTTAAAATTTCAAGAGACGCACTTTAATGTGGGTTTAATATTAGTATTGGGTTGCCGTGGTGGAAGAGGAGAGGACTGTCCTGTTTATCAAGATTAACATAATTAGTTTACATATGAAAACATTAAATCTAATAGCGTGTTCATTGGTTGCTTTGACAATAGCATCCTGCTCAAAAGAAAGAATTGAATTAAAACCTCAGCTGAATTCATATAGTTCACCTAATGCTTATCTTGATTCAAAGAAACAAGCTGAACAGGAATTTATTATTGATGGTTCACCAGGAACGATAGTAGGTAATCAAGGAACAACAATTTGGGGAGGGAAAGATTGTGTACGATTACCGAATGGAGATACGATTTCTTATCCATTTACATTAAAGCTGGTAGAGTTGTATACACCTGCTGATATGATTTATTATCAGATGCCCACCGTATCTGCAAGTAGAATATTAGCTACAGATGGAGAGGTTAGAATCAGAACATTTAAGAATGGAACAGAGTTAAATTTACTGACTGGCTGTGCTGGCTTCATGGTTAGTATGCCGAATGCTGCACCTCAACTTAATTACCGAAGAAAATTCTACGGATTTACCAGTGGAAGTATTGTTGATTTTACTGATGACTTAAGTGCGCTTGGAGTTTCTTCTTCGCAGAGTCCTTTCTGGGGAGTAGATAGTATCGGATATAACTCAATTATTGAACGCTTCGGCTGGATTAATTGTGCGCAGCTTGCTGGTTCGACTTCTGGAAGTACATTGACATTTTCATCTAACGTGGATGACTTAACGAATGTAGCCATATTTGCGTATTTACCAGCTACTAAAACTGTCATGCAGGCTTATAATTTGTCAATGGGAATAATACCAAATGGTACTGATGTAAAAATCATCGCTATTGCTGTAGATGGAAATGGAAATTTGTTTAGTTATAATCAGCAATTAATTGTGAATGCATCACAATCGATTCAGGTTACAATGTCGCAAACAACTGATGCTGCTTTAACAGGATTACTTAACGCTTTATAGTTCAATTAAAATTAGTATAGTTAAAAAGTTTGCTAGCAAACATTAATAAACACTAACTCTAATTCCACTATACTTTTTAATTTGGGTAAATGAATGTTTTGACTATCATTTTTTAAGACATAATATTAGATCACTTTGTTATCGGTTTTCTAATTCAATTTATTTTGATGAAATAAAAAACCCCCGTTTCCGGGGGTTGAAAAATTAAAATAAAGGACTCTGTTTGTTTTTTTTAGTGCTGGATAATGATTCTTCCAGTTGTTCTTTCACCGCCTTTTTCAATGCTGATGATAGCAACTTGCGAAGCAAGATTTAATGTGTTAATATCCAATACATCTTTATTAGAACTTAATACATGTAATTGTTGTGTTAAGATTCTTCCTTCAATATCCATAATTGTTACTACAAACTCATCGTTTGACTCACCATTAAGAACTACTGATAAATGATCGTTACAAGGAACTGGGAATACTTCATTTATTATAAGCGAAGAACCATCTGTTCTTGATGTCGAAGAACCACATGAAATCACACCACTTGATTTTGATTTAGTACATCCATTTGCGTCAGTTACAGTTACAGTAGCTGTAGATCCTGAACATAGTGCAGAAGCAACATTTGTTAGACTGCCTGTATTCCATAAGTATGAAATAGGACTAACTGCACCTCCAGATACAACTGCGGTAGCGGTTCCTGAACAACTTCCTGTCGAAGAAGCTGTAGTAGTAATTGAAACTACTATTGGAGTAGGTTGAGTAAGCACAAATGCTTTGCTTCCTGAACATCCATTCGCATCTGTTGCTGTTACGGTATATGTTCCTGCGACTTTATTTGAAATTGTACTTGCAGTTGATAAATCACTCCACAAATATGTATAAGATCCAGATCCTCCACTAACTGTAGTTACTACACCACCGTTAGTGCCACCATTACAAGTAATATTAGACTTTGTTCCATTTACTGTAATTGTTGCTCCTTGTGTTATTATCACTGTTGCTGAATTGTTTGTTCCATTACCATCGGTTACCGTAACAGTATAAGTTCCAGCAGAAATATTGTTAATGCTGTTTGTAGTAGATCCATTAGACCATAGGTATGTATAAACACCGTTTCCACCGGTAGCTGAAACAGTACTTGAACCATTAGAGCCACCATTACAAGTTACATTAGTTTGACTTGTAGTTAATGCTAAGCTGGAAGTTGAGCAAATTGTAACTGTAGCAGAAGCTGAACATCCGTTTGCATCGGTTACTGTTACTGTATAAGTTCCAGGTAGTTTATTGGTGATTGAAGGTGTATTAGCACCTGATGACCAAAGGTAAGTATATGCTCCTGTTCCACCTGTTGCACTAACGCTTGCAGATCCTGTTGCAGATGTTGCATTAATTGCATTTGTCTTAGTCGTAGTTAATCCAATTGCAGTTGGCTGCGTAATTGTTACACACTTGTAATTTGTACATCCATTTACATCTGTGATTAATACATTATAAATACCTGCAGTTTTATTAGAAATACTGTTTCCAGTTCCACCGCCTACCCATGCGTAAGTATAAGGAGCAGTACCACCAGTTGTAGTTAATACAGCTGATCCGTTTGTTCCACCATTACATGTTACATTGCTGATAGCTGCAGTTGCTGTGATTTGTGTATTCTGCATGATATATACACATTTAGTCATTGTACATCCATTAGCATCTGTTACTATTAAGGTATAGTTTCCTGCTATTTTGTTGCTAATAGAAGATGTAGTTTCTCCTGATGACCATAAGTAAGAATAAGGAGCAACACCACCTGTAACACTAGCATTAGCAGATCCGTTATTTCCTCCAAAGCAAGTAATGGTAGTTTTAGTGATAGCAATTGCGATTGCCGTAGGTTGTGTAATATTTACATGTCCAATGATCGTACAACCGTTAGCATCAGTTGCTGTTACAGCATATGATCCAGCTGGAAGTCCATTAGCAAATGCATTTGTATTTCCATTACTCCATAAGTAAGAGTAAGGCGCTGTTCCGCCACTAACTGTAATTGTTCCTGTTCCATTATCGCCACCATTACATGTTACATTTGTTGATGTAGATGACTCTTGTAATGCAGTAGGTTCTGTGATAGTCACACTTCCTGAAATTGTACAACCGTTAGCATCAGTTACTACAACTGAATAAGTTCCTGCCGTTAATCCTGAAACTGATGATGTAGATGCTGTATTTGACCAAACATATGTGTATGGCGCAACACCACCGTTTACAGTTGCAGTAGCAGAGCCATTAGCACCTCCATTGCATGAAACATTTGTTTTACTCATTGATATAGTTAATGTGGTAGGTTGGCTAATTGTTACTGAAGAAGTATATGTACAACCGTTAGCATCTGTAACAACAACTGAATAGTTTCCAGCAGTTAAATCATTAGCAGTACTTGTTTGATTGTTATTGCTCCATAAGTAGCTATAAGGAGCTGTTCCACCATCAGCAGTTACACTTGCAGATCCATTATTACCACCATAACATGATACATTTGATGAAGTAGTTGTTCCGGTTAATAGAGTAGGCTCTGTAATTACAACCGAATTTGATGAAGATGTTGCATTTGGAGTTCCAGTAATCTTCATGTCAAATGCTGTAAGTCCACCATGATCTTCTAAAGCAACCGCAATAATATTATTTCCTTGTACTAAGTATTGCGATGGGATCGTACCTGAGTATTCCCACTCATAGGTATAACCTTCTGCGTTTCCACTTGAAACTAAGTTTCCGTTAATGTATAAAGCATAACCATTATCTACACCAAGGAACCAGTTAATTGAATTTAAATCGTATTCTGATAAGTCAATTGTTTTTCTTACAAATAAATCCATACCATCAGCAATATCAGCTGGCCAGTAAGTAGTGTAGTTGAATAATGAATTGTATTGAGCAGCAGCTTGACTTCCTGCAGTAACATTACCAAATGGAGCGTCTCCAGTTGACCATCCTCCAGTTGTTGTATTCCATCCCGAAGGGGCTGGTGCAAATTTGTATTCATAGTTGCTGTAACGATCTAATATAGTATTCGAAATTGGATTGTTGCTGATAATAGAACAACCATTCGCATCAGTAATAGTTACTGTATAAGTGCCAGCAATTAAATTATTGTTTGTTGCAGTTGAACCACCATTCGACCATGCATAGGTATAAGGAGATGTTCCGCCATTTACATAAGCCGTTGCAGATCCGTTATTTCCGCCATTACAACTTACATTTAATGTTGTGAATGATAATGTCAATGCTGTTGGTTGATTAACTGTTACAGAAGCTGTAGCTGAGCAATTGTTTGCATCAGTTACAATCACACTGTATGTTCCAGCTGATAAGTTAGTTGCAGAGGCTGTTAATGCAAGATTACTCCATGCATAAGTGTAAGGAGCTGTTCCGCCATTAGCAGTTACTGAAGCTGATCCATCAGAACCGCCATTACATAATACATTGCTTGATGTTGTCGCTAATGTTAATAAAGCAGGTTCAGTAATTGTTACCGAAGTTGAATAGCTACATCCGTTAGCATCCGTTACCGTTACGCTATAAGAACCAGCAATTAAATTATTGTTTGATGCAGATGTAACTACGTTACTCCAGTTGTATGAATAAGGTGCTGTGCCACCAGTAGCTGTAATGCTTGCTGATCCGTTGTTACCTCCATTGCATGATACATTTGTAGATGAAACAGACGCAGTAAGTGCTGTTGGTTCTGCAACGATTACGCATTTAGATAGTATGCATCCGTTAGCATCTGTAATTATTACATGATAAGTTCCAGCGCTTAAGTTGCTTGATGTTGATGTTTGACTACCGCTAGTCCAAGAATAAGAATAAGGTGCGGTTCCGCCAGCTACATTAACTGATGCAGATCCGTCATTTCCACCGTTACATGATACATCTGTTTTATTTGTCGTTGCTGTTAATGCAGCAGGTTCAGTAATTGTTACACTACTTGATGTCGTACATCCTTTAGCATCTGTTATAACAACTGTGTAAGTACCTGCAGATAAGTTTGTATTAGAAGCATTTGATCCACCCGTATTCCATAAATAGGTATATGGAGCTGTTCCGCCTGATGCTATTACAACAGCAGACCCATTGCTTCCACCATTACAAGAAACATTAGTTGAGGATATGCTTGCAGTAAGTTGTGTAGGTTGATTAACTATTGATGTTTTAGTAACCGTACATAGATTTTTATCTTTTACTGTAATTGTATAATTTCCTGCAGCTAAATTTGATATTGATGCAGTGATTGCGTTATTCGACCATAAGTAAGTATAAGGAGTTGTTCCACCAGATACTGTTGTAGCAATTGCTCCGTTAGTGCCACCATTACAAGATACATTCGTTACTGTGTTAGAAATAACAATTGGTGTAGGCTGAGTAATTGTTACACGTTTAACCATTGTACAACCGTTTGCATCAGTAACTGTCACTGTATAAGTTCCTGCGGCACGACCAGTAATATTAGCTGTTATAGCTCCTGTTGACCATAAATAAGAATAAGGTGCAGTTCCATTTGATACTTTAATTCTTGCCGAACCTGTTGTTCCACCGTTACATTTTACATTAGATTTTGTAAAGCATGCTGACAACGCAACTGGTTGTGATATGCAATAAGAAGCTTGGTAAGTACATCCTTTGTTATCTGTCACAGTTACCGTATAAGTACCTGCCGTTTTACCACTAATCATGTTTGAAGTTGATCCAGTAGACCATTTATAAGTGTAAGGAGCATTACCACCATTTGTAGATGTTATATCAACTGCACCGTTGCTTCCTCCATTACAAGAAATATTGATTTTATTTACTGTTAATGTAATAGGGTTTGGTTCTGTAATTATAGTTGAGAAAGTTGCTGTGCAACCATGAGCATCTGTTACAACAAGTGTATAAAGACCTGCTGTACGTCCAGTTAAATTTGGTCCGTTAATGCCACATGCCCAACGGTATGTATAAGGACTAGTACCACCTGAAGCAGTAACTGTTACTGATCCATCATTTCCGCCATGACATGTTACTTGTGTAGTGTTAAATACAACTGAAATAGCAGATGGTTCTGTTACTTGTACATTTAAAGAGCCTACACAACCAATAGCATCAATAACACTAACAGTATATATTCCTGCTGCTACATTAGAAATCGAATTTGATGTTGAATTATTATTTGTCCAAGAATAGCTAAATGGAGCAGTGCCACCATTAACTGAAACTTGTGCGCTTCCATTATTTCCACCGTTACACAAAGGTTGTGTTATAGTTGAATTAATAACTAATTGCGGCCCTTGGTTAATTGTTAAAGATGATATCGTTGAGCATCCATTAGCATCAGTTACTGTTACTGTATAATTTCCAGCAATTAAGTTAGAGACTGATGATGTTAGATTACTAGTGTTCCATAGATAAGAATAAGGAGTAGTTCCTCCAATCGCGGTAACGCTAGCATTACCATTGTTACCGCCGTAGCAGGTTACGTCGTTTGATGAAGTTGTTGCAGTTAATATTGCTGGTTGAGTTACCGTTGCAGATGTTGAATTTGAACAACCATTCGCATCAGTAACTGTATAGTTATAAGTTCCAGCATTAACAGTGAAAGATCCTGTTCCTGTGTAAGGGGCAGTACCACCATTAGCAGTTACATTTACTGTTCCGTTTCCACCATTACATAAAGCATTATTAACACTTGTTGAAGCAGCTAAAGCAGATGGTTCATTTACGGTTGCAGATGTTGAAGTTGAACAGCCATTCGCATCAGTAACTGTATAATTATAAGTTCCAGCAGTAGCAGAGAAAGAACCTGTCCCTGAATAAGGAGCAGTACCACCATTAGCAGTTACATTTACTGTTCCGTTTCCACCATTACATAAAGCATTATTAACACTTGTTGAAGCAGCTAATGCAGATGGTTCAGTTACGGTTGCAGATGTTGAAGTTGAACAACCATTCGCATCAGTAACTGTATAATTATAAGTTCCAGCAGTAGCAGAGAAAGAACCTGTCCCTGTATAAGGAGCAGTACCACCATTAGCAGTTACATTTATTGATCCGTTTCCACCATTACATAACGCATTTGTTACACTTGTTGAAGCAGCTAAAGCAGATGGTTCATTTACGGTTGCAGATGTTGAAGCTGAACAACCATTCGCATCAGAAACTGTATAGCTATAAGTACCCGCAGTAACAGTAAAAGAACCTGTCCCTGTATAAGGAGCAGTTCCTCCATTAGCAGAAATATTTACTGTTCCGTTTCCACCATTACATAACACATTTGTAGTTGAAGCACTAGCAGTTAATGCTGTAGGTTCGTTGATTGTAAAACTTAATACTTTACTACACCCATTAGCATCTGTAATTGTCACGCTATAATTTCCAGCTGTTAATGTATTTATATTTTTTGTTGTTGGCCCATTAGACCATACATATGAGTAAGGCGATGTTCCGCCATATACTGTTAATGAAATTGATCCATTATTTCCACCTTTACATGTAACATTTGAAGTTGTTCCAGATGCATTTAATGCAGATGGTTGTGATAAAGTTAATGTAGTAGAAGTGGCACAACCATTTGCATCAACTACGTTATATATGTAAGTCCCACTGATTTCAGTAAAAGTTCCCGTGCCGTTGTAAGGAGAAGTACCTCCATTTGCATTAACAACAACATCTGTATTGTCGCCATAGCAAGCTATAGGAGGACATGATGCAGTTGCCGTTAACATTGTTGGTTCAGTTACACTAACAGGTTGCGTAGCCGCACATCCATTAGCATCTGTTACATTGTATGAGTAGTTTCCTGCGTTTACATTGTAGTTTCCTGTTCCGTTATAAGGAGCAGTACCACCATTCGCATTTATGGTTACCGTTGAATTACCACCGTTACATGCAACTGGAGTTGCTGTTGATGAAGTAACTAATTGTGTGGGCTCTGTGATAACGAATGTAGAGCTTGCATTACAACCATTAGCATCTGTAATGTTGTATGTATAAGTTCCTGCATTTAAGTTGAACATTCCAGTTCCACTAATAATACCTGTTCCTCCAAAACCTACAACATTTACAGCTGTCGTTTGTCCCTTACATAAGATCGGATTGTAATCGATATTTACAATTAATGGGTCAGGTTGAGTAATTGTAAATGTTAATACAACAGGGGCAGTAAAGCCATTCGCTGAAGAGTAATCTTTAATTGTTACTGTGTAAGTACCCGCTCCTAGATTCGCAAGATTTTGTGTAGTTGGTCCATTACTCCACTTATAAGAGTAAGGAGGTAATCCATTTGTAGGCGTGATGTTTATTGATCCAGTATTTGAATTTCCACAATTTGCATTTAATCTATTACCAGATGCGGTCATAGGACAAACTAAATAATCTCCTGTAACATTTCCATCAATATAGTTAGCATTAACTTTAGTAACTGCAGCGTTTAATAATGCGCATGTATATGCAGAGTTTACTGTGCAACCACCAATTTTTGCATTAGCAGTATCAAATAACATTTTTACTGTCCATCCTTTAAACGCACCAGAATCAATTAATAAATCTTTTAGATTCCCAGATGCTGGTGACCAATTTGGATCCCATTGATCAAAGCCTAAGTTAAGTGCCAGACTCGCAAGGTTACCCGCAAATAAGTTGCTTTGCCATGAATTACACGTTGGAGAAACAGTTCCTGTTCGTCCTGGGTTTACTGAATTTCCAGCAGGTAGTGGATTAATACCACTAGTTTGAGGTAAGAAATCCTTAACTGCCTTTGCATTAGTCAGGAGTAAAGTGTTTGTGCAGCCAATGGTTAAACCGTTTGGAAATGCCAAAGCAAAATTATTAGTCAGGTAGTTTGAAACAGCAGAATAAGATGCTGAATTCGTGTTTGTACATGACCATTGATTTTGTGTCTGAGTATGGTACCCAGGACAAGATGTGAACGTTTGCGCATAGCCCGTAATTGACGATACAAGCACAAACATCACCAATAAAAATTTGGTTAGTTTTTTCATGATGGTTTTGATTTTAATATTGTTTATTCCTTTTTAGAGATGGCAAATGTAGATATAGTAATCGGTTAAATACTTTAATTTATCAACCAACTTATCAACAAAAATGTTAATAAGTTATTTATTTAAATATGTAATATATAGTCTTTTAATTGATTTAAATGATTGATATTCAGTTGTAAATGTAATTATAAAAATGATTTTTGTCTTTTTACCAAAATACAATAACTGTGTTAATTGATGTGTATTAAATAAATAATTAAAAAATTAATATTCAATTATCGCATTTTGTTAGGTTTTATTTAAATCCACAATAAAGTAATAATATAAACTTTAATGAGTAATATGTAAACATAACGTTATAATTATTGCCTAATCGAATTTTTTTGTTATTCGAACCTAATTATTGTAAATACTTTTTTCGGCAAATAATTAAATGAATTTGATGATTTTTGAAAAATCAATGTTTTGCGTTGATCTTTCTGTAATTCAGTAATTGATTTTTAAAAAGGGCCCAGTTAATGGACAAATAAAAATTTAAAAAGCCCAATTTAATTTGTCAAATGCAATAAGATTAATAGTAAAATGGTCTTGTCCCTTTTTTAAAAATACAATATGTCGCTTAGCGACTTACATTTTATTCTATCATTCCGCTCCAACAAGTTTGGCTCATTCTATTAATCACATGCCCTAAAAAAGGGCATGTGATTTTTTAATGGAGGAGAGTCAGGGATTATTTCCGTTGTTCAAGTTTGCAATGTGAAAGTCTAGAAAGTTTAAAATCAAACCCTAACGTAAATAACACTCCATTTTAATAGAATTATTTTTCTAGAATAGAAAAATGTTTTAATTTCGACCCCGGAGAGTTGGCAGAGTGGTCGATTGCGGCAGTCTTGAAAACTGTTGACTGTTACAGGTCCGGGGGTTCGAATCCCTCACTCTCCGCCAGATAACATCAATGCCCCTTATGGGGCATTTTTTATTTTGTGGTTCAGCAATACGAATAATCCCGTATTTGATTTAGAAATAAAGCGTTGATTTAATTAAAGCCAACTAGTCTGAGTGAATAGAACGATTCTCTTACCACAAGTTTGAACTCGAACGCAAAAGCCTATATTTGATAAAAAACAATATTTTATGCTCACAGGAACACATGTGTCAATAGATGATAATCGTAATAATGATGTCCTTATTTACATTAATGGCGATTTATTTCATCGGAATGAAGCAAAAATTTCTGTTTTTGATAGCGGTTATCTAGTAGGCGATGGAATATGGGAAGCCGTGCGCCTATATAATGGAACACTCGTTTTTATTGACCAACATCTCGAAAGACTTTATTCAGCGGCAAAATCAATTGGACTTGATCTTAAATTATCCAAGATTGAGCTCATCAGTGAGATTTACAAAATGCTGAAGGCTAATAGTATGGAAACTGATGTGCATGTAAGAATTATGTTCACACGAGGTACCAAGAAAACACCCTCTCAAGATCCAAGGTATACTATCAGCGGTCCGAACCTCGTAATTATTGCTGAATACAAAAAAGCATCGGAAGAGGTTAAGAAAAACGGAATCAAACTCTTTACTTCTACAATTAGAAGAGGTTCTCCTGATTATCTCGACCCAAGACTTAATTGTCACAGTAAACTTCACGAAGTGCAAGCGTTAATTCAGGCACTTGAGGCGGGTGCTGACGAAGCTCTAATGCTTGACCAACACGGATTTGTGGCAACTTGCAACTCGACTAACTTTTTTGTGGTTAGAAATGGTGCGGTATGGACATCCACTGGTAAATATTGTATGAACGGAATAACACGGGCCAATGTTATTGCAATTTGTAAGATGAATCAAATTGAAGTTCATGAAAAGGACTTTTCCTTGTTTGATGTTTATAGTGCTGATGAGTCATTTACAACAGGAACATTTGGTGGATTAACGCCTGTGATAAAAATTGATGGACGTGTAATAGGAGAGGGTATGCCAGGTCCTATCACTGAAAAATTAAATATGCTTTACAAGAATTTGATAGAAGAAGATGTAACGCGTTCTAAAAACAATTAACCATGTCAACTAAAAGACTTTGCCTTTGGTCAGGACCAAGAAATATATCTACAGCACTAATGTACTCTTTTGCACAGCGCCCAGATACAGTTGTATTTGATGAACCACTTTATGGATATTATTTAAATCAGACCAGCGCAAAAGAATATCATCCAGGCGCAAATGAAGTTCTTAATGCAATGGAATGTGATGGCGATAAGGTCGTGGAATTTATGATGGGAGCGTTTCCATCCGAAGTGGTGTTTTTAAAAAATATGTGTCATCATTTACTCGACTTGGACAGGATATTTATGATGGATACCTTTAATCTTATTTTGACACGACATCCTGCACAGGTTATTGCATCTTTTTCAAAAGAAATCCCTAATCCTAGTTTGTTAGATATCGGCATTAAAACGCAAGCTGAATTATTGCATGAATTGCAAAATAGTAACGCCCATTTTTTGGTTATCGATTCTAATGAACTTTTAAAATCTCCAGAGCAATATTTAAAATCATTGTGTCAAAAACTAGACATTCCTTTTTTTAATAATATGCTCACATGGGAGAAAGGTCCTAAAGCTTATGATGGTTGCTGGGCTCCTCATTGGTACAATAATGTTCATCAGTCAAAAGGCTTTCAACCTTATGAAGAAAAGTCATTTAGCGTACCTGACCATTTAATCGATTTGCTCAATGAAGCAATGCCTTATTACAATGAGTTGTTGTTACATTCTTTAAAGCTAACTAACAACTGAAATATTTATTTATAATTGCAACTACTTTAAGTCAATGAGTTCATATCTTACATAAGAACTCGAATTTATCACGTTGTTGTAATCAATTAATGGTAATAAGAACGATCCATTTATAGTTAGGAAATTTTCGACTATAAAAAGACTCTCTTTTTTAAGAGTTGTAGATGTTCCGAAATAAACATTACTAATTCCTTTTTCATTCATCTCAACAAAAGACATATCGTTTCCTTTTTGTTTTGCATCATCGTATTTCGTCTTATAAGGACTAAGTGAGCTAGCCTCAATATTTTTAGCATCAGGAATGCCTAAACACATATAAGTATTGTTATTCTTTTGGTATTTATGAATACCAGTTTTTGCTGATCCTACATTTCGTGTAGTGTTGACAAAAAAATGAGAAGTAGAAATGTCATTATTTAAAATATTGAAAGCAATAATTCCAACATTGTCAGATAGAATAGACATTTCAGGACTATAACCAACAACCTTGAAAGCATTAAAGAAAAACAGTAATGAACTTCCATTTCGATCAATGGAGTTAAATCCATAATCGCACTCAATAGGACTCTTTCCTTTATTACTTGATTTGATTTGATCGTTTAATTGATCACTGAAGTATTGCTCTTTTTGTGATATAGTTTTTAATTCATTGCTATTAATGGAACATGTAAAGAATCCACATTTCTTTTGCTTAAAATCTTTGAAAACACCTCCCAATGAAATTTTATTGTTCGGTAAAATCTGATACGATAATTCATTGGCGGTTTCAATATACACTTTTCCAGCATTTGAAAGATTGTATTCTTTTATTTTGAAATACAAAGAACTATTGATGATAGCCTGATTGGCTAATGTAATAGGCAAAAATTGAGGTTCAGTAGCCGATGATTTTAATATGCAAAAATTATTTTTTACGATTTCATTAGTAAGGTACGAAGAAAGATAAAAAATATTTCCGTCATTGTCGATCTGATAATTATAAGTAAGTGAAGCGATGTTATTGTATTTATTCGGAATGGTTTTTTCAGATACTTTTTTAAAATCATCTGCATTCAGAATAGCAACAGTCGTTTCTTCGTTTTTCTTTTTATCTAGAAACCTATTAGTCACAAGAATTTTTGAGCTGTCAGTTGAAAACGAAAAATAAAAATCTCTGCCTCCAAAGTCAAATATTCCAGATTTTATTCTTACTTCTTTGATTGGCGAATCTTTAATTTCTCCACTAGCGGAAATAGTTTTAATATTTAAAGCTTTTGTTTTGTCTGATTTCTCCCAGGTAGAATAAAAAACTACTATTTTATGATTCAAATAATAAATACCCTCAACAGGTTCAGATGAAACATTTAATGAAAAATCCTTAGACCAGATTTTACTTATTGTCTTATTATTAAATTTTTGAATAGTGAATTTTTTCATCATGCTCGATCCCATTCCTTGATTAGTAGATAGAACATAAAAACCTTCATCGTCTGCACCAATCACCTCGGTTACGTATTCTCCTGTGGCAAGTTTAAACTCTGCGCTCGACTTACTTACAACAGCAGATTGTGCATTGCATTCATGAATTGATGGAATAAAAAATAATAAAGCAAATGAAATAATTAGTGTTTTCATGAATGATGATATTTGGGTTTCTTCAATATTAAAACACTTTAACCATGTAACTAAAACAGGTGTGTTTTGATGGGGTCAAAAATAGCTAAATTAATGGAGAGAAAAATTTTTAGCCGATTGGATTTTCACTACTTTGTTTGAGAGATTAATACGTTTAATTTTCCTAACTTTATCGCACATTATTTAGCTATGCGTCGTTTGTTATTTATTCTCATTTTAGCTTTTTCCAGCAGTACATTATTTTCAAAAGGTCTGCAGGCAAAGTTTACTTGGTGTTCGTTCTACGCACCTGGAAACGGACCGTATGTAGAAACTTATTTAGATGTTACAGGGCAGTCTTGCAATTTTGCAAAAGTTGTCTCTGGGAAATTTGCAGCATCAATTGAAGTAACACAGGTGTTCTATCTCGGCGATTCAATCAAAGCATTTAATAAATACAATTTATTGAGTCCAGAAACGGATGATACCGCTAGATTGGTCTTTAATTTTACCGATCAGCAGCGTGTTTCATTAGCAAATGGTAATTATGTGATAGAGCTTAACATTAAGGATAAAAATAATCCAGGTGCAAAGCCTTATGTATTGAAGGATAAAATCAAAGTTGAGTATTATCCAAACATTGTTGCGATTTCGGATATTGAACTCCTTACTGAGTATTTAGCCAATACAGTTAATTCAAAAGTTAATAAAAATGGCTACGATTTATTTCCGCAAGTGAATAACTTCTTTGATAAAAATCAAAACTCACTAAAGTTTTATGCTGAGGTATATAATACATCTGAAGTGCTAAATAATGACGCTTATCTTTTAAGTTATCGAATTCAAGCACATGAATCACATCGAATTTTAGATAGCTATTCTAAACTACTTCGTCAAACAGCAAAGCCTGTTAATGTGGTAATGGCCGATATAGATATTTCTGAGATGATATCGGGTAATTATGATTTAATGCTTGAAGTTAGAAATCGTAATAATGAATTATTGTCAAACCAATCATTGTTTTTTCAGCGTATTCATGCACCATTATTAGCAACGGATAGTAATTACAAAGCAATTGAAGGTACTTTCGTTGCAGCTATTACAAACAGAGATTCTTTGTATGAGTCCATCAAATGTCTTTGGCCAATTGCATCAACTGCAGAAAATAATTTTGCCGAAAACAGATTGTTGGCTTCCGATATCCGACAGCTACAACAATTTATTTATGACTTTTGGGTAAAGCGAAATCCTGCTAATCCAGCGCTTGCATGGTTTGAATATAAAAAGCAAGTAGACTTAGTTAACAATGAATTTTCTGCGGGCATGAAAAAAGGATATAATACGGAAAGAGGAAGAGTGTTTTTAATGTATGGTGCACCTAATCAAATTTCAAAACAATATAGTGAACCAACTTCTTACCCCTATGAAATCTGGCAGTATTATAAAGTGAAAGATCAAACGAATCGTAAGTTTGTATTTTATACAAAACAACTTGCATCAAACGATTTTGAATTGTTGCATTCAGATGCGAAAGGTGAGATTTTAAATATTAATTGGAAAGTTGAATTGCGTAAGCGAACCGAAACGCTCAACGATTTTGACAAACTGAATCCGAATAATAATTATCAGAATCAATCTGATCAGTTATTCCAAAACCCCCATTAATATTTTATAGATGTCTGCGATAAAAACGGCAATCGTTATTTTAAACTGGAATGGGGAAGGTTTTTTAAAAAAGTTTCTTCCGGGTGTTATTCAGCATAGCAAATATATAGCAACAGTATTTGTAGCAGATAATGCTTCTAATGATGGATCGATAGCGTATTTAAATTCATTAGGTGAGGATATTAAAATTATTCAGTTTGATGATAATTATGGATTTACTGGTGGATATAACCGTGCTTTAAAACAAATCGATGCTGAATATTTTGTCTTGTTAAATTCTGATGTTGAAGTCGTATCTGGTTGGATAGAACCAATTATTGATTTAATGGATAATAACAAAGAAGTCGGAATTTGTCAACCGAAGATTAAAGGTTATCATCAACCTACACACTTTGAGTATGCTGGTGCCTGCGGTGGATTTATTGATTGGCTTGGTTATCCATTTTGTAGAGGTCGTTTGTTTAATTCGATTGAAGAAGATTCACACCAATATGAAAATCCCATAGAAGTTTTTTGGGCTACTGGTGCATGTATGTTCATCAGATCTAATTTATATAACAAGTTAAATGGGCTTGATGAATATTTTTTCGCACATATGGAAGAGATTGACTTATGTTGGAGAGCACAGTTAATAGGGCAAAAAATTATGGTAGTTCCTTCATCAGAAGTATATCATGTGGGTGGCGGTACTTTGCCAAAAAATAATCCTAGGAAGACTTATTATAACTTCCGCAATAACTTAATGATGCTTTATAAGAACCTACCAGCATCTAAGTTAGTATTCGTGATTGTTGCCAGATTGATTTTAGATGGTGTGGCAGGAATAAAATTTATGTTTGAAGGTGATTTTAAAGATACATTTGCGGTATTAAAAGCACACTTAGGTTTTTATAAAAGTTTAATAAATGGAAATATTAAACGCGACAATAGTTTCAAAAAAACACCAGCTACTGTTTATCAAAAAAGTATTTTGTGGGCTTATTACATTAAAGGAATTCGTAACTATCAATCATTAAAATAATACTTATGAAGATTATTTGTGTTGGACGAAATTATGCGGCACATGCAAAGGAATTAAATAATGCAGTAGAGGAGGAACCAGTTATATTTTTGAAGCCTGATTCCGCTTTGCTGATTAATAATAAGGATTTTTATCTTCCCGATTTCTCAAATGATATTCATTATGAAACAGAAATTGTAGTGCGTATTAATAAGGCCGTCAAGCATATTGAAGAGAAATTCGCACATCGTTATTATGATTCAGTAACGGTAGGTGTTGACTTTACAGCCCGTGACCTGCAATCGATGCTAAAAGCGAAAGGTCTTCCCTGGGAGCGTGCAAAAGCATTTGATGGATCGGCCGTAATTGGGTCTTTTGTGCCGCTGGCAGATGTTGGAATTATATCCGATTTGAACTTTTCCATGAAACTAAATGGTCAAACAGTGCAATCTGTTAATAGCTCAGAAATGGTGTTTTCTGTTGATAAGGTTATATCATTTGTTTCTCGTTTTATTACCTTGAAAACAGGCGATTTGATTTTTACAGGAACCCCACAAGGTGTTGGGCCAGTAAAGGCTGGTGATCAGCTGATAGGATTTATTGGTGATCGTGAACTATTTAATTTCCACGTAAAATAAATAACGTAAGTTATTAAATTTTAATGGTAAATATTTTTTATTTAAGTTTTTACTTTTACTGTTTTTTCAGGTTAAATGAATCCTTTAATTTGATATCTATTTAAAAAACTATTGGTTTTAAGTCTATGGAAATGGTAATTCTTGTCAACGAGCAAGACCAACAAATCGGGTTAATGGAAAAGCAGGAAGCTCACGAAAAGGGATTGTTGCACCGTGCTTTTTCTGTATTGATTTTTAATTCGATGGGCGAAATGTTGTTACAGCAAAGGGCATTATCAAAATACCATTCACCAGGGTTATGGACAAATGCTTGTTGCAGTCACCCACGAAATGGAGAAACAATTTTAGAAGCTGCCAACCGCAGATTATCCGAAGAAATGGGCATGAATACATTATTAAATGTGAAAACTCATTTTATCTATCGTGCGGAATTGGATAACGGTTTAATTGAGCATGAACTGGACTATATTTTAGAGGGAGTTTCAGACATAAGCCCCGTTCTAAATTCTGATGAAGTAATGAGCTTTCGTTGGGTATCCATGAATGAATTAAAGGATTGGATTAGGCAAGAGCCATCTCTTTTTACAGTTTGGTTTTTAAAGCTCTTTGAATATGAAATCGTAACTTGATTATTGATTTTTTGGTAAAAAACATTACTATTAAAAATGTAAGAGCTTCGCAAAAATGCATCGTTTTTTGCCAATTTTGCTTCACTTCGGTTAGAAGGACCTGTTGAATAAGGCCATTAAAAAGCATATAAAAACTATAAAAAATTACATTTCTAAAATCCAATTTAAATCCTGATTTTTCTTGTTCAGTAGGAAATTTGAGAGGTGGATTCGTTTTTCAGATTTATTCAAAAACAGTAAAATCATACAATTATTAATTAACAATTAATCTCTCTAAATTGAGTGTTACTACTCATTTTTGAATTGAAAGATTATGATTGAAATAGTTTGATCTTTTTTTATTGAAATTGTAACAAAAAGCAGCTCATTTACGAAGAAGTGCCTGTTATGAGCCAAAAACTACAAATCTGGATCACCTCACTTCTAATCCTTGTGAGCACGACCTTTAGCCATCAGGCAGTGGCTAGTCATGCGATGGGAGCTGATCTAACTTATCAATGCCTCGGAGGTAATACGTACAAAGTACGTTTATCCTTTTATCGCGATTGTATTGGAATCCCTGCGCCAGCCAATGTGTACATAAATGTACGATCGGCTAATTGTAATAAAGCGCTTGGAGTGACAGCATATCCAATTCCAGGGACTGGTCAACAAGTTACTTATCTATGTCCTACTGCTACTACAACATGTAATGGTGGAACATTTACAGGAATTCAGGAATGGGTATATGAGGGAATTTTAACACTCCCAATGCAATGTACTGACTGGCAATTTTCGTATTCACTTTGCTGTCGAAATGCTGCTATCACTACTATTACAAATCCTGGTTCAAACACATTTTATATTTATGCTAACTTGAACAATGTTGCATCAACCTGCAATAGTTCACCTACATTTTCAAATAAGCCTGTTCCGTTTGCCTGCCTAGGTCAACAATTATGCTTTAACCATGGTGCTATAGATGCCGATGGTGATTCGTTAGTTTACTCATTAGTTAATCCTCAACAAACAGCTACTGCTGCCGTTGCATACTCGGCTCCTTATAACGCAGCAAATCCTTTAGCTTCAAGTCCTGCAATGCAATTCAATACTGCAACAGGAGATATTTGTTTTACACCTACACAATTACAAGTAACCGTAATGGCGGTACTTGTTAAAGAATATCGTAATGGTGTTTTGATTGGTTCTGTTGTCCGTGATATACAGGTAACGGTACTTAATTGCTCTAATGATTTACCTAATCTTACAGGTATCAATGGCACAACCGATTTTGATATGACTGTTTGTGCGAATACACCAACTTGCTTTAATGTATTTTCAAACGACCCTAATGTTGGTCAGAACCTTTCTGTATTTTATAATAATGCCATTCAAGGTGGAACATTCAATACAACAACTGCTGCTCATCCAACAGGAACTTTCTGCTGGACACCAACACAAGCTGATATCAGTAACACTCCACACTGTTTTACGCTACGCGTAGGTGATGATGCATGTCCTTATATCGGATCTCAGACATACTCTTATTGTATTACTGTAACAGGGATTATTGTTAATGCGGGTCCTGATCAATACATAGCTTGTAGTGATTTAGCAACTGTTTCGGCAAGTGCATCTGGTGGAACGGGTCCATATACATATTTGTGGAGTAATGGATATACTAATCCAACACAAACTGTTCCGGTAGGTACATATGTGGTTACTGTTTCAGATGGTACTTGTTCTTCTACGGATACAGTTAATGTAATAAGCGCATTTCAACCTACTGCCGATTTTACATGGACAGGCGGTTGTGCTGGTTCAACAGTTAACTTTACTGATGCAAGTACTACACAAGGTGGTATTAACACTTGGACATGGAACTTTGGAGATGGAACAACATCTGGGTTACAAAATCCAACACATGCTTATCCGAATTCAGGAACATACAATGTTTCTTTAATAATTGAAAATATTTATGGTTGTGTTGATACAATTGTAAAGCCTGTTACTATTGTTCCAATTCCTTTACCTGCATTTACTGTAGATACAGCATGCGTAGGAAGTGGAATTCATTTTATCAATACTAGTAGTCCATCAGGCTTAACATATAGTTGGTCATTCAGTAATGGATCAACTTCGGGAATTTCAAATCCTACATTAGTTGTCGGAACATCTGGTAATTACTCAGCTACATTAATAGTATTGGATAGCTTAGGTTGCGGTGATACATTAACGAAACCATTTGTCGTACATCCACAACCGATAGCAAACTTTAATCATACTGGAAGTAACTGTTTAAATACCCCAATTTCATTTACCAATACTTCAACGGGAAGTCCAACATCTTACACTTGGAATTTTGGTGATGGTTCAACTTCAACAGCTACTAGTCCAACACATAGCTATGCTTCAAGTGGTACATATAATGTATCCTTAATTGCAATGAATAGCTTTGGATGTTTTGATACAATAGTACAACCAGTATTTATTAATTTACCTCCTGTAGCTAATGCTGGTCCTGATCAAACAGTTTGTTTGGGAAGCAGTGTTAATCTTTCTGCAACTGGTGGTGTATCTTACTCATGGGCACCTGGTAGTTTATCAGGAAATCCTGTTAGCGTTTCTCCATCTAATACAACAAACTATGTTGTTATTGTAACGGATGCTAATGGATGTACTGCAAAAGATACAGTTCGTATTCTTGTCAATCAATTACCTGTACCAACAGTAAGCGGAAATCAAACTATTTGTGTAGGCCAATCAGCTACATTAACTGCAAGTGGTGGAGTAACATATTATTGGAATCCATCAGGAAGTACTTCATCGACAATCACTGTGTCGCCAGGTACGTCAACTTCATATGCAGTAAACGTAGTAGATGCAAACGGTTGTCAGGGAACTGGTTTCGTGAATGTAACAGTTCGACCAAATCCAACAATCAATCTTCAACCAGCTGTATTCATTTGCTCTGGTGTTAATGCAACATTAGACGCAGGTGCAGGTTCATCATGGCTTTGGAGTAATGGTGCAACGTCTCAAACTATCGCAGTAAATAATCAAGGAATTTATACTGTTACTGTTACTAATCAATATGGTTGTTCAGCAGTTGCTTCTACGCAAGTAACGGTTGGTGGACAAACCATCAGTAATAATACAGCAATATCAATTTGTCAAGGACAAACTGCTACAATTAATGCAGGGTATGCTGGAAGTACATATGTATGGAATAATGGCTCAACTGCATCAAGTATTACAGCAACAATATCTGGAGTTTATACTGTTGTAATTACGGATGCGAATGGATGTAGTGGAACTGTAATGCATACGTTAAATGTACATCCGTTACCTGTTCCAAATTTCACACCTTATGATGTTTGCATAAATACACCTGTTCAATTTACAGATGTTTCATCATTAAATGGTGATACTATTAATTCATGGTCGTGGGATTTAGGTGATGGAAACGTTTCTTATCAGCAAAATCCTTTACACTATTATTTATCTTCAGGAACATATCCTATATCATTAACTTTAACAACAAGTGCAGGATGTACTGCATCATTAAATGATACAGTAAATGTGTATCCTTTACCTCAAGCATTATTTTCGCATGTTAATTCATGTAGCGGTAATGCAGTGACTTTTCATGATAACTCTACAACCGGAATGGGAGTTGTAAATTATTGGTCATGGAGTTTTGGTGATGGTGCAACTTCATCAAGTCAACATCCTTCACACGTTTATGCTGCACCAGGTACTTACAATGTTACTTTAACAGTTGGAACAGCAGGTGGATGTCTGGATTCAATCATGGATCAGGTTGTAGTATTTCCAAAGCCTCTAGTAGCATTTAATCCTACAGTAACATCTGCATGTGCTGGTTCAAGTGTATCATTTACTAATTCAAGTACTACAACTAACGGAGCTATTAACTCATGGATCTGGAATTTTGGTAATGGCCAAACATCAATAGCTGCAAATCCTTCAGCAGTTTTTACTTCTGCAGGAACCTATACTGTTTCATTAATTGCAACAACTTCTCATGGATGTACTGATACACTTAGAGGATCTGTAACAATTAATTCTTTACCAAATGCAGATGCAGGAAGTAATGCAAATATTTGTCGCGGTACTACAACAACTTTAACTGCAACAGGTGGTACTGCTTATTTGTGGTCGCCAGGTGGTTCAAGTAATGCTACAATAAATGTATCTCCAAATAATAATACTACTTACTATGTAACTGTTACTAATGCTGCAGGTTGTACAGCAAGAGACAGCGCTCGTATAACGGTTATGGATGTACCAAGTGCAAATGCCGGAGCAGATAAAAGTCTTTGTGTTGGGGGTAATGTTAATCTTACAGCAACAGGAGGTGGAACATATTCATGGACTCCTGGAAATTTATCAGGTGCATCAGTATCTGTTAATCCAGCTGCTACTACTAATTACATTGTGACGGTTACATCTTCTAACGGATGTACAGCAAAAGATACCGTAAAAGTTAATGTTAATCAATTGCCAATTGCGAATGCTGGACCTGATCAAACAATTTGCGAAGGTGTTACCGCAACACTAACTGCAACAGGTGGTTCTACGTATTACTGGCAGTACAATGGTGCAACTACATCTACGGTATATGTTAATCCTATTGCGAATTCTTCGTATGTTGTTACTGTTACATCAGCAGCAGGTTGTATAAAAAAGGATACAGTTAATGTAAACTTAGTTGCGAAGCCGATTGTAACATTACCAAATGCATTCTTCTGTACTGGTTTTAGTACAGTACTAAATGCAGGAAATCCTGGTATGACTTACGATTGGTCACCAACTGGTGAATCTACTCAATCTATCGTTGTTTCTACACCAGGTGTTTATCAGGTTGTAGTAACTAATGCAGCCGGTTGTCAAGGAACTGCAGCTTCAACTGTAATTGAAAGTGGAAGTAATTTGTCTTCAAATGCTGTAAATGCAATAGCATGTCAAGGTTCAACTATTACTCTTAATGCAGGAAATAGCGGAGTGAGTTATTTATGGAGTAATGGTGCAACATCACAAACAATTAATGTGAATACTACAGGAGCCTACACTGTAACAATAACGGATGCTAGTGGCTGCTCAGGTTCAATAATAAACAATGTAACAATTCATCCTAAGCCAACAGCAAATTTTGTTGCTTCTAATGCATGTTTAGGTTTGTCAACAACATTAGTTGATGGTTCTAATTTAAGTTCAGGAAATATTATGTCATGGAGCTGGACGTTGCCAAACGGAATGCTGTCAAATACACAGTTCTTTAACTACACATTCCCATCTGCTGGAACATACCCTGTTAAACTTGTTGTAACTTCAGGTAATGGTTGCATCGATTCAATCACACAAAATGTGACTATCTATCCGGTACCTACTGCACAATTTTCTGAAAGTACAGTTTGTGAAGGTAATCCTACCGTGTTTGCTAATCAATCTAGCATTCCTGCAGGTTCAATTTCGACTTACTATTGGAATTTTGGTGATGGCTCAACCGGAATTGGTGTAGCTCCTTCACATACTTATGCAAGTGCAGGAAATTATATTACTACTTTAGTTGTGCAGTCTGCTTTAGGTTGTATTGATACTTTAATTCAATCATTAAATGTTAATCCAAATCCTATTGCATCATTCTCAGCTAACGATGTTTGTCATGGAGATTCAACTGAATTTATCAATGCGTCTTATGTGCCCAATGGAATTCTAAGTGATATTAATTGGGATTTCGGTGATGGTGCATCTTCTACAGATTTAAATCCGAAACATAAATACGTACAACCTGGAACTTATCATGTAACATTATCGGTTGGTTCTAATCAGGCTTGTAATAAAATATATTCTAAAGATGTAACAGTTAATGCGCGACCATCAGCAGCTATTTTAGCTGGTAATGTTTGTGATGGTTTGCCTGTTTCATTTGTAGATAATTCAACAATATCGTCGGGATCCATTTCTGGTTACTACTGGAATTTTGGCGATGGAACTGGAAGTAATAATCAAAATGAAAATCATCAGTATTTATTAGCTGGGACTTATAATATAGTTTTATTAGCTACTTCTGATAAGGGTTGCGTAGGTGTTGCTGCTGCGAATACAACGGTGTTTGATCTGCCTTTAGCCGACTTCTCAACTTCTTCAAGTTGCGAAGGTGCTGCTACTAATTTCACCGATTTGTCATCAGTAGCAAGCGGAACTATAAACTCTTGGTCGTGGTCATTAGGTGATGGAAATACAGCATCAGGTAATGCACCATCTCATGCCTATATGAATCCAGGAAATTTTATTGTTTCATTAGTGGTGACATCGGCTTCAGGTTGTAAAGATACATTAGAAAAAACAATTAGTGTATATCCTGTACCGTTAGCTAACTATGCATCAGGCAATGTTTGTTTAGGTGATACAACAAATTTCTTCGATCAGTCGCAGGTTTTAGGTGGAAGTCCTTTTACTTACTCATGGAATTTAGGTGATGGAACTACAAGTTCTATCGGAACTCCTTCTCACTTATATGCAACAGCTGGAACATTTCCGGTATTATTAACTGTTACAACACCTTTTGGTTGCTCTAATACAATCACGCAAATGGTAAATGTATACGATCATCCAAATACAGATTTTGTATCTGGCAATGTTTGTATGAATAGTCCAACTTTATTCATGGATGCATCAGTAGTAAGCGATGGAACAATTACAGGATGGTCATGGACTTTAGGTGACGGAACAAATGCAACTGCACAAAACCCTTCACACTTTTATAATGCACAAGGTGTTTATACAATAACACTAGAAACTACTTCCAATCATGGTTGTAAATCATCGGTGATTGATTCTATTGAAGTTTACGGCTTACCAACACCTTCTCCAATATCAGGCACAGGTTGCGTAAACAATAACATTTCATTAATGGATACGTCAAGCGGTCCGAATAATAATATTACAACATGGGAATGGGATTTTGGTAATGGTATTATTAATACAAATCCAACTGTGAATACTTCATTCGCTACTTCGGGTACGCATACCGTTAGTTTGACTACTACAAATGCAAATGGTTGTCGTGCAACAAATATTGTAAATGTGATTATAAGTCCTTTACCAGTTGCTGGATTTATTCCTTCTGATGCTTGTGCGAATAGTAGCACTGTATTTACAAATACTTCTACAATTTCGTCAGGAACTATTTCAGGATACTTCTGGGATTTTGGTGATGGATTTGGAATATCTACATCTGTAAATCCATCGTATACTTATTTACAACCAGGTACGTATACAGTAACAATGATTGCAACAAGCAATGAAGGTTGTTCAGATACAATTACACATACAGTTACAATTTTTCCTTTACCAGTTCCAAATTTCTTGCATATCTCAGCTGCAGGTTGTGGTCCATTGGTAGTTAACTTCACAGATTCATCTTATATCGCTCAAGGCAGTGTGAT
Organism: Bacteroidota bacterium; assembly: GCA_947447155.1. Classification (GTDB taxonomy): domain Bacteria; phylum Bacteroidota; class Bacteroidia; order AKYH767-A; family OLB10; genus CAINEC01. The sequence continues at coordinate 36,044 of CANFIN010000002.1, forward strand.
TGCATGGTTCTGGGATTTTGGTGATGGACAATCATCAACATTACAAAATCCGTCTCATACGTATGAAGCAAGCGGTACTTATAATGTTACGTTAACTGTAACTAGTAATAACGGTTGTGAAAATTCAATCACAGTTCCAAATATTGTGACTGTTTATCCTGCGCCAATTGCAGAGTTTGAACCAGATCCAGCTCAAGCTTCTATCATACATCCAGAATTTAATTTCACGAATTTAACCTCTGGTGGATTAACATATTCTTGGACATTCGGTGATGGAACAGGTAATAGTCAGTTTGAACCAAATCACATGTATGCTGATACTGGCACCTACATGGTAACGTTATACGTAACTAACTCATACGGCTGTCGCGATACTGTAAAACATCCTGTTCGCGTATTACCTGAGTTTGAATGGTGGATTCCAAATGCATTCAGTCCGAATGAAGATGGTGTTAACGATGGCTTCAATGTGAAAGGAATTAGTATCGTAGATGTGAAGTTATCTATCTTCAATCGCTGGGGAGATCAGATATTCTATAGTGAAGGAAGAAATAACAGAGATTGGGATGGTAGTGTAGTGGGTGTTCCAACAAAAGCACAAGATGGTGTTTATGTGTATCAGGTTAAGGTGCAAGATGTATGGGGTAAATTCCACGAAAAAGTGGGACAAGTATATTTAGTTCGCTAGTTCTTTAAATTGCTTATAACGAAAAAATCCCCGACGGTTACCATCGGGGATTTTTATTTTGTGTTAGTGTCATTATCGTAAATCAACTATTTCAACTCCTGGATATTTAGCCTTGTTGAAAGAGAATAAATCATCAGTAACTAAAGCATTAGGAGTAAACTTAATGATAGAGTAAGTGTAAATATTACCATTCTTATCAAACACTTTTGCTTCGTTAACATATTTACCTGCTTTGTCAATAGTTAATTGAATTTTAAAGTAACTCTTTTTACTATCATCCGGGGTTAATTCAATTAGTTGTATGGCTTTACCTGCTACTGTTTTATTTGCTAAGAATTTTGACTTAAACCCTTTCTCATACATTGTGAAAATTGTAGTAGGAGAGATGGCATCGGCCGAAGCCTTATTTTCGCTTATTTGTACTTCATTGGACTCTTTCATATATGTCCAAGTTGTCTTTCCATCACACATTACCGTCTGACCATTCATTGCAAAATTATATGCAGCCCCCTTTAAAGAAACTGTACCACTTTGCGCAGTTGTTTTCTTCGATTTCTGATCTAATAGATTGAGCTTAAAGCTGGCCGTTAGTGTTTTATACGATTTGTATTTCGCACTTACGCCCTTTAAAATTTCCTGCGCTTTCGGATCTGTTTGAGCTATTAACTGACTAGCTATCAATCCTAATATCACCATCGTAAGCAAAAACTTTTTCATAGTCCTTTTTTCAAATGAGAACGCAAATATACACTTCTTAGGTATATATGAACTTACACACTCATTAACCGCGGATATTTTTCAGGATTTCATCTAAATGATGCATGTCTTTAACCCGGACTTCACGTGCTTTACTTCCTTCAAAAGGTCCAATAATTCCTGCAGCTTCTAACTGATCGACTAAACGTCCTGCACGGTTATATCCTAACTTCAAACGGCGTTGTAAAAGAGATGCAGAACCTTGCTGGAACTGAACTACCATACGAGCAGCATCTTCAAACATCGAGTCTAAATCATCACCACCCATATCACGACTACCACCAGTGTCACCTTCATCAGTTGAATATTCTGGAAGGATATAAGGATTTGGATAACCTCGCTGGTTTCCAATAAAGCTTGTGATAGAATCAACTTCAGGAGTATCTACAAAAGCACATTGTACACGAATCAAATCAGATCCATTACTCAATAACATATCCCCGCGACCAATTAACTGATCAGCACCACCAGTATCTAGGATTGTTCTTGAATCAATTTTAGAAGTCACTTTAAATGCTAAACGTGCAGGGAAGTTTGCTTTGATTGTTCCTGTGATGATATTTACCGAAGGACGTTGCGTTGCAATGATTAAGTGAATACCAATCGCACGAGCTAACTGAGCTAAACGCGCAATCGGAGTTTCAATTTCTTTACCTGCTGTCATAATTAAATCTGCAAACTCATCCACTACCAAAACTATGTATGGTAAGAATCGATGACCTTTATTCGGATTTAATTTACGTTCGATAAATTTCTTATTGTACTCTTTTATATTTCTAACCTGTGCTTCTTTTAATAACTCATAACGGTTATCCATTTCGATACAAAGTGAATTAACCGTATTTACTACTAATTTCGTGTCGGTGATAATCGCATCTCCATCACCTGGAAGCTTCGCAAGAAAATGTCGTTCGATAGTTTTAAATAAAGTTAATTCAACTTTCTTCGGATCGACTAATACGAACTTAACTTGCGCAGGATGTTTTTTGTATAGTAATGAAACAAGAATTGCATTTAATCCAACCGACTTGCCTTGACCGGTAGCACCTGCCATTAGTAAGTGAGGCATCTTTGCTAAATCTGCAATAAAAATTTCATTTGATATTGTTTTACCTAAAGCAATTGGTAAATCGTAATCAGTATTCTGGAATTTTTCTGAGGCCATTACTGAACGCATACTCACCACATCAGGATTCTGGTTCGGTACTTCGATCCCGATAGTTCCTTTGCCTGGAATAGGAGCAATGATACGAATACCTAATGCTGCTAAACTAAGTGCAATATCATCTTCCAGATTTTTAATTTTCGAAATACGAATACCTGCCTTTGGAACAATCTCAAACAAAGTTACAGTAGGCCCAACTGTTGCTTTGATACGTTCGATTTCGATGTCGTAGTGACCAAGTGTTTCAATGATTCGTTTTTTGTTCGCTTCTAGCTCGGTCATTAATTCTTCCTTCGACATTTGCGAGCGATTAGAAGTGTAGTTCTCTAATAAATCGAGCGTAGGGTATTGGTAGCTGCTTAAGTCGAGTGTTGGATCATATTCTCCTAACTGTTCCACTAAACTTGTTTCTTCTTCTGAAACTACGTGAATGCCTTCTGCATCTTCGCCACCATCATCTTGTGCAACTGGAGCAATTTCCAACGAAAGTGGATCAGTATTCGATGGTTTCTTAACTTCAATCACAGGCTCTAATTCTATTGGCTCTTCCTCCGAAAAATTATCTCCTAAATCATCTTCTTGCATTTCTGTTTGAAAAATAGTATCAGGAGTATCATCAATAATTTCAGGCTTTGCTTCTTCTTTGATTTGATTACCTGCTTGAATAGGAGCAGCAATTGGTGCAGGTGCTGATTCGATAGCTACATCTGCTTCATTTTCTGCGGATGCTTTAGATAAGAAAGAAGGCAGATTGAATGCGAAATTAAATACAGCAACAGCGAAAGCTAATCCAACAAAAATTAAAACAATTCCAGCACCTACTTTACCTAATGATAATTCGAGTGCTTCGTTAATAGTAGCGCCTAAGCCACCACCTAAGAATTGTAAATTAGGATTGTTCCAAGCAATATATGAACATAACGCAGGTATGAACAGCAAACTAAAAAAACTATAACGCAATGTTTTTTTAAACGGCAATAGTTCGATGCCGAATAAAATTTTAAATCCTGGTATGATGCTTAATATAACAAAAGTATAAGCTGCTATTCCAAACCACATGTACATAAACTGATGTGAGATAATAGCGCCAAACTTCCCCAGCCAATTGTCTACTTTATTTCCTTTGTAAACTATTAAGTCGAACCACGAACCACTAACAAGGCTCTGATCGTTTTTCCAAGTAAAGAAATAAGACGTAAAAGCTATCAAAAGAAAAACAGAAACAACAATCAGCAACATACCGCTGATTTTGAATGTACGTTCATCACGAATAAAATTAGCTATCGGACCAGGCTCATTTGAAGGAACGGGCTTTTCTTTTTTTACCTTTTGTTTTTTCTCGCGTACGGGTGCAATTTCTTCTTCTTGAGTTTCTTCAACTTCCAATTCTGGTTCTTGCTTTTTAGGCTTTAAAACATTACCACTTCCTGCCATATAATTTTTTGTGTAAAAAGTAAAAATACCAAGGAGAGCATTACTGATTCTCTATAAGGGAACGAGTTATTCAACAATTTTGTGTGTAAAACTAAATTTTTCTTTTTCGTTTGATTTGAATTGTGAGCATAATATAATGTTTGGTCAATTTTAAGCTTAAAAACTTTCTAATAATTCATTCTTATTTGATTGATTATCTAATTATTCTTTCTTTTGTCTTGACACAAAACGAAAGAATCAAAGAAAAAGTTCAATCCCGATAGCTATCGGGAACACTTTATTCTTTTGCAGGCAAATTTTTTCCTCGATAAAATTGCTACAAATTCCGTGATTTCCTCACAGGCTCGGAACTTCTAAATTTGTTAAACGAAATTTTATTATCGTCAAAACCCGAATAAACTGAGGCCGAATTACTATTCATTAAGAATGATCTCGATTTGATTTGTGTTGTATTCAAACGAATAATAAAAAACTAAACTTCAAATTGTCTGATTTTCAAATTGTCAAATTGTCAAATAGATCGTTCTCTTTTCCAAACAAATCAAAAATCATATTTATTTATTACGCGCTAATACGTAAATTTGCTCTCGAAAAATCATTGAATTATGAAAATAGAACAGATTTATACTGGATGTTTAGCACAAGGAGCTTACTATATAGAATCAAATGGAGAGGTTGCAGTTATTGATCCGCTTCGTGAGATTCAACCATACTTAGACAGAGCATCAAAAGACAATGCAAATATCAAGTACGTATTAGAAACTCATTTCCATGCAGACTTCGTTTCGGGACATGTAGACTTATCAAAAGCTTCTGGTGCTACTATCGTTTTTGGTCCGAATGCAAATCCCGACTTTGAAGCCTTAATTGCAGTTGACAAACAAGAATTTAAATTAGGTGATGCTACGATAACGGTTTTACATACTCCCGGACATACGATGGAGTCGTCGTGTTATTTATTGACTGATAAAGATGGAACACATAAAGCTGTTTTTACAGGTGATACATTGTTTATCGGTGATGTTGGTCGCCCCGACTTAGCGCAGAAAAGCGATATTACACAAGATGATTTAGCAGGATTTTTATTTGATTCTTTAAGAACAAAACTTATGACCTTGCCTGATGATATAATTGTTTACCCTGCACATGGAGCTGGTTCTGCTTGTGGAAAAAATATGAGCAAGGAAACCTTTGATACATTAGCACATCAGAAGGCTACAAATTATGCATTGCGTGCGGACATGACTAAAGAAGAATTTGTGAAAGAAGTAACGGATGGATTAATGCCTCCTCCAGGATATTTTCCATTGAATGTGAAGATGAACAAGATGGGATATGCTAGTATTACCGATGTTATCAAGCGAGGTACTACGGCATTAAGTCCTTCAGCATTCGAAGCAGCAGCGAACGAAACAGACGCCTTGATTTTAGATACACGTTCAGCTCAGGATTTTGCAAAAGCTTTTATTCCGAATTCAATTTTTATTGGTATTGATGGAGGATTTGCCCCATGGGTAGGCTCATTAATAGCCGATATTGAGCAAAAAATTTTAGTGGTTGCAGATGCTGGTCGTGAACAAGAGGTAATTACTCGTTTAGCGCGTGTTGGATACGATCACGCTATTGGATTTTTAGAAGGTGGCATTGATGCATGGAAGTCGGCAGGTAAAGAATTAGACAGTATTGTTTCAGTAACTGCTGAAGAAACAGCTGATAAAATGAATGAGGGTTGTTTGGTGTTGGATGTTCGTAAGCCAGGTGAATACAATTCAGAGCATATTGTAGATGTAGAAAATATCCCTTTGGATTTTATCAATGATAACATGGCTTCTGTGCCTAAGGATAACCCTGTCTATATTCATTGTGCAGGTGGTTACCGTTCGATGATTTTCGTTTCAATTTTACGTGCACGTGGCTATCAGAATTTAATTGACGTACAGGGTGGCTTTGGAGCAATTAAGAAAACGGGTAAGTTTAATTTAGAGGCGACAGCTTGTAGCAATACTTATTAATGCGTTGATGATTTATACAAAACCGTTCAGTGAAAGCTGTGCGGTTTTTTTTATAAAAATAAAAAATCTAAATAATGAAAAAGAAAATTTAAAAGAGGTTAAATCCTTTGACGAACTTCTAGATGTAAAATACGGAAAGGTTGGAAGTATTAAACGTGAAGTGTTTGGTGAAAAAGCGCAGTATTTTGTCATTAGTGAAATGTTGAAAGAGGCAAGAAAGGAAGCCAATATGACTCAAGATGAACTCGCAGAAAAAGTAGGAACTAAAAAGAGTTACATATCACGTTTAGAAAATGGTAATTGTGATATCCAGCTTTCTACACTGTATCGAATATTCGAGATAGGTTTAGCTAAGCCGGTTCATTTATTAATCGGCTAGTTTTTATTTTTTTAACTTCATTCAATAAATCGCCTAAAATTTCGTTGATGAATAAATTTTATTCATGAAAAAACTTCCTATCCAATTTGAATTTTTTATAATGACATTGATTCTGCTTTTAATTGTCAATTTATCATTTACCAATTCAACTAAGATAGATGTCATTACCTACACCGTTGATCCCAAAAAGCAAAACATACAATTATTCTGGAAGGATGATAAAGGGTCAACAATTGGGAATTTTAAAAAACTTAAATCCTATATAGACACTAAAAAGAAAACTCTGCTTTATGCTTGTAATGCAGGAATGTTTACTCCTCTCTATGGTCCGGTAGGATTGTATATTGAAAAGGGAAAGGTCATTCACAAAATGAATAATTCAGATGGCAAAGGGAATTTCAATTGGAAGCCAAATGGAGTCTTTTACATCACCAATAATAGCGAAGCTGGTGTTTGTCAATCAAGCGAGTTTAAATACAACGGTAATGTTAAATACGCCACTCAGTCTGGACCAATGCTTGTTATCAATGGTAAAGTTCATGAAGGCTTTGATAAATCGAAGTCATTGTATGTTCGCAATGGGGTAGGTGTATTACCTGGTGGTAAAGTTGTTTTTGCAATGTCGAAGAAGGAAATCACATTTTACGACTTCGCAATATACTTCCTCGACTTAGGATGTAAAAATGCATTATACTTTGATGGTGCTATTTCCAAAACCTATTTACCATCTCAAAAATGGACAAACCAAGATGGACAGTTTGGTGTTATGGTAGGTGTGGTTGAATAATTTTAAAACAGTACTTTACTTTCTTGGAAAAATGTCTTATATTTGAGGACAAATGTCTATTGTAAAATTTTATGTCGCCATTCACCACTCGAATTGAAAAACAGCTTGACAAAAAGATTAATTCTTTTTTAAGAGAGGCGCGTTTTCAAGAATTTAAAAATGAGTCAAAATTAAATGTTAGTTATAATGATTTTCTTGCCAATAAGATGTTAATTATTGCTGCTATCAGAGCAGGAATTCCTTATTCACTTTTCAATTTAATTCAGTTGTACACCCCATTTTCAGATAACGACTGGGCCGATTTTTTAGATATATCAACTAAATCACTACAACGATATAAAACCAACACAGATCATCATTTTAAATCGATTCATTCTGAAAAAATAATCGAAATGGCGGAAGTAACAAAAGTTGGGTTGGATGTATTTGGCGATATGGAAAAACTAAAGCTTTGGTTGAATACTCCCTCATTTGCGCTTGGTAAATTAAAACCTATTGAGCTTTTAAAAGATTCCTATGGTAAAGAATTAGTCATTAGTGAACTTATAAGAATCAACCACGGCATCTTAGTATAAATGGAATTGTTTCGTTTATGTCGTGAGAAGTACATTAAGCCACTTTCAGGAAAAGGTTCGGCAATGAAGGGTGCTCGATGGAATTCTGTTGGTGTTGAATTAATTTATACTGCTAGTAATCGTTCGCTGGCGATGGCAGAAGTAGCAGTGCATTTTACCCTTGCAACATTACCTGATGATTATATGATGGTTACTATTTTTGTTCCTGCTGATATTAAAATAAAAACGCTTTCTGAAGCAGCTTTGCCACCTAATTGGAAGGAGTTCCCTCATCCACCAACCACACAAAAATTCGGGGATGATTTTGTGGTTGAGAATAAATATTGCGTTTTAAGACTACCTTCTGTTGTTACTAAAGGTGATTTTAATTTATTAATTAATCCTAATCACAAAGATTTTTCAAAAATTAAAATTACAGAAATTGCTAAATTTCCTTTTGATAAAAGGATTTTCAAATAAACAAATCAAGATTTTAAATTGAACGAATAAAAAGGATCAGTTGAACTAAAATGTGTTTTTTTTATGATAATATTATTGGTAATTACTTCAGTACTTTTTATTATTTGGATTATATGGAATTTAAGAAGAAGAGAAAAAAGTGATTGGAAAGAATATATTCCTTATTACAAACGAAAGATTGATTTAGCTGAACAGGAGGCAGACGATTTGCTTCAAAGTAAATTGCCTTTTAAAGGTGATGGTTATTGCTATCAGTTATGGGAATTGCAACAGAAAATTTTAAAAGAGAAATACAAAATTAACTGGAAGTCTCCAGCAGATTTAAACGAACATAATCTTTACGATTGAATTCATTAATTAAGCCCACAAAAAAACCGCCTACCTTTTAGTAAGCGGTTTTTATTTTCATCAAATTTTATCTTAGTGTTCTTGCTCGTGGTCGTCGTGCATACCTGGAGTATGCGCATGCCCATGAGTTAATTCTTCTTCAGAAGCTTCACGTACTTCCACAACTTTACCATCGAATTGAAGCGTATGTCCCGCTAAAGGATGATTGAAGTCTAATAATACTGTATCATCATCAATTGATAGGATCTTTGCTGCTAACTGGTTGCCATCTCTGTCTAGCAAAGGAATAACGTTACCAACACGTAAAATCTCCATATCAACAACGCCATCTACTTTAAACATGTCCATACCAACACGAACTAAAGCTTCGTCGTCAACTGGCCCGTAAGCGTTTTCAGAAGCGATAATAAAAGAGAATTCATCTCCCATTATTTTACCACTTAAATTATTCTCGAAATCAGGAATTAATTGTCCCGAACCAAATAAAAATACTAAGGGAAACTCAGTTCCTGTTTCTTCTACTATTTCGAAATCAACTCCGTTTAAGCTGCTTTGCAGACGATAGGTAACGGATACCACTTTTTGCTGTCCTATTTGCATTTTGTTAAAATTTTGTACGACAGATTTTAAGATTTCATCAAAAAGGCTATCGATTGGTTAATATGCGGCAAAGGTAAGGTTTATTCCCTTATTATTTGCCTAAGCTTTTGAAGTCTTTAGTCCACCTCTGCTCGAATGGCTGGTATACCCAAAACTGATTGCAGTAGGTTAGGCAATCAGACATGCGTAAACTGCCAAGTTCCGTCTTGAAATGCATAAGCTCATCTATTTTATTATGTCCTACTACCTGATGAAAAGGTGCAGCCGATACTCTCAGTTCGCTTATGTCTGCCCAAAACGGACCACCTACTTCCATTCCTCCCCGCGCTTTACCAATGCTATAAAGTTCTATACAACCTTTTTCAAATAAATGGTTTAAATGAGCCGACAAACCCTTTGCGTTATATTCCGAGAAATCATGTCCGATCGTTTGCATATACTGCAACCATCTTGTCGTAATTCCTGCATGTACCCAAATATGGTCATGCGCAAAATAGGATAGTTGAAAGTGTTTTTCATTTTGTTTGAAAAGGCGATGGTAGTCTAATGCATATTTCTCCTTATAAATTCGCAATCTCTTCGAAGAATGCCAATGGTATTGTAAATCGTGGTTGCCAACGAGTAAAACTACTTTATCAGGATGCTTCAATTTTAAATCAATAATCTCTTCAAGATTTTTAAGTTCATCGAGCTCTTCTCTGCCATCGACATAATCACCCATGAAAATTACTTTCTCGTATTGATTGATATCAATCGATTTCCAGTTAGCACGCCCATGTATATCTCCAATGGTAATCCACTTCATCTTCAATCTTTATTACTGTCTTTCCATCTCCATAAATGTCGGCAGGCAATAGTTCTATATGGTTGCCATTGCTTCGCGATGTCCGCCATTTGCTGATGAAGGACTTTTCCTTTACCATCTAAATTGTAGAGCTTTTTCATCGCATTCTGAATTCCTAAATCATCTAAAGGAAATACATCAGGACGATTTAAAGAAAACATCAATATCATTTCAACTGTCCATTTGCCGACGCCTTTGATTTGTGTTAGATGTGCAATTAAATCCTCATCCGACTTCCGATAAAGTTTTCGGTAGTCCAAACCGTTAGTAATCGAGAATTGAGCAATATTCTTTAAGTATCCAGCTTTTTGATAGGAGAGTCCGCAGTTTCTTAGTTGTTCATCATCGAGACGTAAAACAATCTCCGCTGCAGGATCATTGCCTGGAAACAAATTTAGAAATCGTTGGTAGATAGTAGCTGCTGCTTTAACTGACAATTGCTGACTAACAATTGCACGTATTAAGGATTGATAAAGATTTTTATTAGGTGAAAAGGTGAGGGCAGGAGTAGCTTTTAAAACTTCTTTCATCAACGCATCTTTTTTCAGATGCTTGTAGGCTTTGTTTAATTCTTCATCCTTCATAATCCCTAATGTTCATTTTAATTCTCGATGATTTAGGATAATAATTATTCATACGACCTTGAATTAGTTTCATCCAACCTATTGAAAGTCCTTCATAGGTTGCTAAACACCAACCCTTATAATCACTATCGATAGTTATAGTTTCTCCTTTCAGATAGTGTAGCGCTTTTTCTTTATCTAATTCGATGCGTTTAATTTTAGGATTGATATCCAAAGTTAAAGCAAGATCATGTGAAGGAATAATCATATCACCTTTAATCGTTCCCATATATATACCTGCCTGACGGATGCTCAGCTTTTTCTGATATGGTTGAAAATATTTCCAGCTATTTAAAGGAAATGCATAGAGCTCACCTTTGTGTTCATATGGAATAAAGTCGTTTGCGTTTGCTAAATATTCCGTAAGATGTTTTTTAAAATTCGTTGCAGGTTTGATGTTGCTTGCTTTAAGTTCCGATTTAGTTGCTCCCTTGTATTTCAAGATTGAACAATAAAATCCTTCTCCTTTTATTTTGTGAGGAAAAAATTGATAGCCATATTTAGTAGAAACAATTCCATTAGGCAGATTTAAAACATCAACTTTTTCAAATTCATCATTTTTCAGAAGATGTTCAATAATCAAATCATTCTCCTGCTCATTATAGGTGCAAGTGGAATAAACTAAAATTCCATCTTCTTTCAAACAAGTTGAAATCGAATCAATAATCTCTGTCTGACGAATACTACAATTCTTAACATTCTCCTCACTCCATTCTGTAATCGCATTTTTGTCTTTACGAAACATGCCTTCTCCGCTACATGGTGCATCAACTAATATTATATCTGCAGTAAGTCCCGACGACGTATATTCATTTGCGTTAGCTTGTGTAACAATAGCATTTGCGCAACCCCACTTAACAATGTTCTCACGCAATATCGAATTACGATTAGAGATAATTTCATTGCTGAATAAAGTACTGTCTGAATTCATTAAACTCAACAGATGAGTTGTCTTACCTCCAGGTGCAGCGCATAAATCGATTGCTGTTAGTGTTTGATTAAAATCAATTACCTGCTTTAATGCAAATCCAATAAACATCGAACTCGCTTCTTGAACATAATAAGCACCAGCATGAAAACGAGGATCTATTGTAAATATTGGTCGTTCGTTTAAATAGGTAGCTTTATCACACCAATAGACATTTTCATTTAGCAAAACACCACTGGTCTTATTCGGATTTAATCGAATAGAAACCGGTGGTGATGTATTTAATGCCTCAAAAAATGAATTTGCTTCATCGCCCAGTTGCTGCTGAATTCGTTGCGTAAAAGCAAGAGGCAATGAATTTCCGCTCATTAGTTCACACTCATTTTAGCAGCATTTTCAACTGCTTTTGCAGCGTTGATGCGTCCACCAGTTTTACTTAATGTATTAAAAGGAACAATCTTTTTTGAGCTTCCAGGCATTGGAGTAGTGCTATTATCAACTTCTACTGAATTAATAATTGCTTCGCGTATCTGTGTATCCGTTAGATTCGGGAAATAAGACCATACTAACGCAGTAACCCCAGCAACAACAGGGCATGCCATACTCGTTCCACTTTCGTTGCCATATTTACTTCCTGGTAAGCATGAGTAAATTTCTACGCCAGGTGCAAATAAATCAACAGTAGCTTTTCCATAATTTGAAAAGGCCGCTGCAGTTCCAGAAGGATTCGTAGCACCTACTTCAATCCAATTAGAAGCAATACTACCATCATTCATTTTTGCATTTGGATAATTAGGAGCTTTATCATTATTGCTGTTGTCATTTCCAGCAGCATGAATTATTAATACACCTTTTGATTCAGCATATTTAACAGCCGCATCAACAGCTTCTTTATTTGGAGAATAACTTTTTCCAAAACTCATATTAATAATTTTTGCTCCATTATCTACTGCATAACGAATTCCGTTAGCAATATCTTTATCACGTTCATCACCATCAGGAACAACTCGAACTACCATCAACTTAACATGATCAGCCACTCCGTCCATTCCGATATTGTTATTTCTTACAGCTCCGATAATTCCAGCTACGTGTGTTCCGTGCAAAGCATCAGGACCAGCTACACTGTTGTTACCATAATTTTTATCATTTATATCAGAATAATTATCACCTACAATACTTCTTGAATCAAATTCAGGATTCATATGATAATTTACAGCATTATCGATTTGCTTTTTACCATCTAATAATGAATTTTTTATTTCCGTATAATCCATTCCCTGTGCTAATGCCCCTGCAATTGCTTTCTTAATTAACTTCATCTTTGTACCACTTACTTCATAGTTTTGTAAGTCTTCCGATTTTAATATTTTTTTACCTGCTTGTTTTTCTGCTCCTTCAAACATATTATTAATGCCATCAACAAAATCCTTCATTTTTTTATTTTCTTCTACTTCTTTGTTGTAAGCTTTTTTAATCTTCTTCCAGCTGTATTGCTTAGGTAAATTTTCTTTCCCTATTTTATATAATCGGGTTAGTTCCGTATTGTCAGGACCAACATCACCACTTTTGCCGCCAATGAAATTCCATCCATTTACATCATCTATGTATCCGTTCTTATCATCATCGATTCCGTTGCCTGCTATTTCATTAGGATTAATCCAAAGGTTGTTTTTTAAATCATCATGTTCGATATCAGTACCACCATCCATCACTGCAACTACGATATCTTTAAAATTATTTGGATTGTTTATTTTACTTATTGCGGAATTCGTAGAAACGCCTGAATATCGATCCTTGTCAGGATTGTTATGCTGCCAGCTTTTAAGTGCATTTTTTGTTAAGTCGATAACATCTTCACTGTTGTTTTCTTGAGCGAAGCCAAGCAAGAAGGTTGCAATAGCAAGTCCTGTTAAAAGTAGTTTTTTCATGGTTAAATTTTGAGGTTGCAAATATAATTGGATTTTAGGCTTCAACGAAATCAAGGTCTTTACCGTATGTGTCTGGTAAAATTAATACAGCCGTTAATGCCAATGCCCAAATAATTATTCCTGTAATTATCAATGAGCCAGTGATATTCATATCAAACTGTGATTGGAAGAATATTCTAAGTGGAATTAGTATCGTAACTGCTCCTCTCATAAAGTTGGTAACTGTAGCTGTGACCGTCACTCGTAAATTGGTTCCAAAATGTTCAGATGTTGTTGTTACGAATACGGAAAGATAGCCACAACCAAGACCCATCAGAAAGGAAGTAAAATAAATTGCCGAAGATTGATAGAGCTGATAAAAATGTAATATGGTTCCAATGATTGCAATAATCATAAAAATAAGCAGCACTTTTTTTCTGCTTTTGATCCATTGACTAATAATACCGCTCGTTAAATCGCCAGTGGTAATTCCAGTTTGAAACAAGATGAAGCATAATCCTAGTTTTAAAAATTCTATATTATGCTCTTTAGCCAATTCAGGGGAGAGGGTGATTAATAATCCTACACTATACCAGATAGGAACGCCCATCAATATACAAGCGAAATATTTAAATGCTCGTTGACGGTTGCTGAACAGGAGTAAAAAGGAACCTTTGGCTTTCGATTTTAACTGACTTTCTTTAAAGATTCCAGTTTCCATTGATTTCACTCTCATTAGTAATAATAAAAAGCCTACAATTCCGGCAGTAATAAAAGCTGTTCTCCATGGTAGAAAGTCGCCAGCTAATCCAGCACTTACAGCTCCTAATCCTCCAAGTGTTGCAACGAGAATGGTTCCATAGCCTCGCTTTTCAATACTCATACTTTCGCCTACGAGTGTAATGCCCGCACCTAATTCGCCTGCCAGTCCAACACCTGCTAAAAAGCGGACTATCGCATAGGTGTTAACGTCATGAACAAATCCGTTAGCAATATTGGCAATAGAATAGAGTAGGATAGATCCAAATAAAACAGTAACACGTCCTTTCTTATCTGCAATAACTCCACTTAATATACCGCCAATCATCATTCCGAGCATTTGAACAGATAATAAGTATTCTCCTGTTCTTGTTAATGCATCTCCGTTTAATCCTAATTCTTTCAAAGATGGAATGCGATATACATTGAACAAGAATAAATCAAATGCATCGATGAAGAATCCTAAGCCTGCGGCTAACACAGCAATATTGAATGGTGAATGATACAGCTTTTTATCCATTATTATTCAGCAATTAAATTCATAAATAATTTAGTAGCACCTTCAACGTGTGCTGGTAACTGACGGAAAAATGAAATTCCAGTATAAATGAATTTACCCTTTCCATAGTTTGCTATTATTAAACTACCTTGATGCGGATCTTCCTTTCGATCGTTCATTGATAAAGGTTGAATAAAATTTTTATCTGGATTCTCAACAAAATAAATTCCTCGCTCTTGAATCCAATTGTTAAAATCGGCAGCCGTGATTTTATTCGGATAGTTTAATTCTATGCAAGAGCTATCGGCAATTGTAACAATTGAATTCTCTTCCGTAACACGAATCTTACCCACTTTGAATGAATAAGGACCGATTTCATTTTCTTTATTCGTGTTATATTGAACAATATATTTTCCGCCGCTGTAGATGAACTCATTTAATGCGTTATTCAATCGATGGATTTCTTTGCTAGTATTGTATAATCGTACTCCTGCAATTATAACTTTATATTGACTGAAATCTAATTTTGATAAATCATTTTCTTTGAATATGTCAACACTTATTCCTAAGTTTAATAATACTTCCGGAATTTTATCGCCACTACCCATTAAATAGGCTACTTTATTTGTGGCTATTTTATAAGTTGGATTAATCAGTTTTATTGCGACAGGTTTATAGTAATGTTGTTTATCAATATGCGGATATTCAATTTCACGCAGCTCCGTTAAGTTATAGGTTTGATTACTATCGGAAATAATAAAAGATAAATCTGTTTTTTTGTAATTTGAATTTGGGTTTTTATTCAAATCGAATTTAATGTCTTTTGCTTCGCCTTTTTTACTGAATTCAATGGTGATTTCTTTTTGACTAGTACTGAATCCATCATTTGTAAATACGGGCTTTATTTTACAGCGATACGAATTTTCATATGGGTTATTGATTTTAATCGTTACTGATTTTGATTCATTATTTAAAAAGTAAATCGAAGGTAAAACGTTGAATGAATAAATTCCATCTGAAATAATTATAGTTCGTTTTTCTTCTCCAGATTTCGGATTCACAAATTGATATTGAACAGGAATTTTCCAATTAACTGTATCATTTTTCCAGATAAACTGAACAGGACAATAGATTGCATTTTCATTATTGCCTTTAATTAAACCATTGCTATCAAACGAATACAAATCATTTTGAATTGGCTTGTTTAGCCAAAAGGATTGTGATGTTTTAACAGCTATCGTAGAAAAGTTTTGTTCGGTATTATGAAGTGGAGCAATCGGTATAAAATTGTTTTTAACAAGAATCTCAAATGATGTATTAGGATGCGGATTAAATACTGAAAGCTTATAGGTAATCGTGTCATTAACATTGTAAACATCTACGTTGCTATATGCAGAAACGCGTAATTGCGAGTAATGCTTAATTAGATTGTCTATCTGATTTAATTTTTCTTCTCTTAAATTTTCATTCTTGATGATTAAAATTTGCTTTCTGATTAAAAACAATTTACTCATTGTTGTTTCAAATGAAAACTTATTTCCGTTATAAATTAATTCGTCAATGTGTTTAAGAATAGCTTTTCCTTCTGCTTCCTGATTCCATTTTTGATTTGTTAAATTATTTAAATCAATATTTGCATTTGGAAGTCCTTTTTCAATAACTTGAAAATATTCGGAAGTAGAGTTATTGTCAGGAGCGAATCCAAAGCCCTGACATTTATGCATCGAGCGACTATCAGCAGCTAATTCCTGAAAAGTTTTTCCTGTTGACGAATCAATACCAGCAATGGAAACTTTGATTAAAGACTCTGTAAGTGTTGAATCATTTTTATCAAAAATATTCCAAAGTAGTACATTCGTTTTCCATGGTTTTAATTCAGGATTTGAATTTAGTCTATAGTTCTCATCTCCAGCAAGTGTGTACGCCATCTTGGCAAGAATCGCACTTGCAATGTGATGTCCGTGACCAGCGCGTTTATCAGCAGGAAAACGACAAATAATTATATCAGGTTGTGTAATACGAATAGCTTGTATTAAATCTTTCAGAAGGGCACCTTCATCCCAATGTTCAAAAGTTTCTTCCGCTGATTTAGAAAATCCAAAATCATAGGCATGACTAAAATACTGTTCACCATTATCAACGCTTCTTGCCTTTAATAATTCTTGTGTTCGAAGCATTCCAAGTTCAACTCCTTGCTCTGCACCAATTAAATTTTGTCCTCCATCACCACGAGTTAAAGAAAAGTATATAGTGCGATAATTTTTTCCTTTTGCTAAATATCCAATCAGTAAATTATTTTCATCATCAGGATGTGCAGCGACATATAAAATAGTAGTCGTGTTTTTTAATTGCTGTAATTCACTTTTTATGGAATAGCTTGTTTGTGCATATCCGAAGTGAAATAAAAAAAGAGTGAATGTAAAAGTGATTAGTTTTTTCATTGTTTAACTACGCGATAGTTAATGTAATTGTCATTAGAATTTATCTGTAGAAAATATAAGCCAGCTTTCAATTCATGTATATCTGTATTGTCACTAACTCCAGTTTTAACAATTTGCCCCATAGCATTTTTAATTATCCACGAGAAATGTTCTAATGATTCAACAGTAAATTTATCTTCTATAGGATTAGGAAATAATTTTGGCGCTTGAATATTGATTGTATTTACATTAGTAATACTACTGCACGATGGAATAGTAAATCCAAGTAATTGTGCATTAGCGAAAAACGACTGATAAAATTGATTGGTAATTGCGGCATCATGAAAGACAACAAAATTTTCATCGTTTTTAGTGTCTGCACTTAACGACCAATTATGCGAACCACTTCCAACGGTTGGGTCACTTGCATTATTACACGCATCAGCAATTACAAATTTGTTATGATAAACATAGGTCAATGTAAACGTCAATAATTGATTCATCAGATAAGGCGCCATCATCGATTTAGGAGCATAACTGGAGCTGAAATTATCAATTATACCTGCTACATAAACACCTCTGTTATGTGCTGCTATTATACTATCTGCGATTGATGTCCTAGTGAATGCATATACACCGAAATTTAAATTTGTATTTGCAGAACTTATAATGTCTAATAAATGTGATTCAGTTTGATCACTCGGAGAAAAATAAATTTCTAATTGCTTACCATCAACATTAAAAACATGTTGTGTGTTATTCGTTTTATAAGGACCGAATTTTGAATTGATAAGATCTGGCTGCATTCCCGTACTTCCCCACATTTCGTTGAACTCAGTTAAATAGGCCTGTGCAACGCTTTTACTTTGAATAAAAACTATATTGTTATAATCGTTTACTAATTGCTGCTCTGTCCAATTACAAGAACCTGAAAAAGTAATAACCTTATTGGTGTCAGGGTGGTTAAAATCGATTACCATGAATTTATTATGCATGATTCCGTATTGAGAGGACGTAGGACTCCCTAATGTTGGAATATTGGTATTTAGATTAGCTAAAGCCGAGTTAGAGGAACTACCATTAAAAATCCACCTGATTTGCACTCCTCGATTATAGGCATTATTGATGGCTTGTCCGATATTATCACTGTTTGATCCTGTCGTAAAATTATACATTGCAATATCTAACGAATACATTGCTCTATTGATGTAGGAAGCAATGGTATCATCAAAGGCGTCGTTTAGATAAATTGCATTTATACCGTTTGATACAGAAGTGTTAACTGGTTGGTTGAAATATACTTTTACCGACTGAGCACTTAAGTTTCTGGAAGCAGCTGTAAATAGCAATAAGAGGAATAAAAAATGGATAGATTTCATTAAATGGTGATGTAAAGCAAAGTTAGTTTAAATGTGGTTATACATTGACTTGATTTATCAGATAAACGTTATTTTTGTGAATGAAAGATTTTAAAAAGTATTTTACTACTTCTGCATCACCAGCTGATGTTTACAATGCTCTTACTAATCCGATGGTGATTGAATTATGGTCGGGAGAGGAAGCGGTGATGTCTGAAACACCTGATTCTGAATTTTCATTATGGGAGGGAAGTATCACTGGAAAAAATCTTGCTTTTGAGAAAAATAAAATGATTCAGCAGCAATGGTATTTCGATGATCAGGAAGAACCAAGTATTGTTACAATTAAGCTTCATGCATCCGACGAAGGAACTTCTATTGAACTACGACATTCCAATATTCCTGATGATCATTTTGAAAACATCACAGAAGGGTGGGTAGAGTCTTATTTCGCTTCTATATGCGAATTTCTGGATGAGTTATAATTCTTCCTCTGAAATCTGCTTCTTCGCTTTCTTCGATCCATCGTAAATTTCATACTTTAAAAAACGGCACTCAATAGGTCCGTTATACAATTGAATTTTACGTGTTGTTCTTAGTCCTATAAATTTCGCGACCTCTAAGTTGCCTGTGAAAATCCAGCACGTCCAGCCTTTCAATTCCTGCTTCATCACATCACCCATTTTCTGATACATGGCCAAAATATCTTTGGGTTCTATTCTTAATCCGTAAGGAGGATTGCAGATTAACGTACCTGTATCACTTGGTTTTTTGAAACGCTCAAACGGATTTTTACGAACGATGATGGTATCACTCAATCCTGCATTTTCGATATTCTCTTTTGCTTTTTCAATCACAGTACCGCTGATATCAGAGCCATAAATCTTGACTGCACCTGCGGGTTTCTCATTGTAAATGGCATCGTTATAAATCGACTTCCAAAGCTTAGCATCAAAGTCTTTCCAGGTTTCAAATCCGAAGCGATGTTTGAATTTATTAGGAGCAATATTACGCATGATCATCGCTGCCTCAATCAGAATGGTACCACTACCACACATATAATCGGCAAGCGTACTTTCCTTATCCCAGCCGCTAGTCATGACTAACGCTGCAGCCAATGCTTCATTTATTGGTGCTTGATTCGTATAGTCGCGGTAACCACGTTTGTGTAACGATTCTCCAGAGCTATCAAAAGAAAGTGTACACTGGTTATCGTAGATATGTAAGTGAATGCGTAGGTCGGGTTGTTCGGTATCGACATTCGGACGGTCATCGTATTTATCTCTGAACTGATCCACAATTGCATCCTTTGCTTTCAAAGAAACATACTGCGAATGCGTCATGTTCGATAAGTTCAAAGTGGTATTAATGGCAAATGTTTGTTCCAATGAAAAGTGCTCACTCCAGTCGATAGCCTGAATATTTTCATACAACATCTCTTCATCAGAAGCTTCAAAAGTGGTGTATGGTTTTAATATGCGAAGGGCAGTACGGCAATGTAGGTTTGCTTTATACATCAAAGCCTGATCACCTTCAAATTCCACAGCTCTTGTTAACTCACGAATGTTTGAAGCACCTAATTGGGCTAGTTCTTCCGCTAAAATGGACTCACATCCGGCAAATGTCTTGGCAACTAAAATCACGATAAATCTATTGGGTAAAGATAGGTTTAAAGTAGGGATAAGAAAAATGTTTAATTTATGGCCATAAAATTTATTTCGAAAAAAAACTGCCACAAATAATTGCAATTATCAGCTTTTCGTAGATCATGCATCGTATTTCTTTTTTATACGATTTTGCAACCATTCAACGATTTCAGCAAATCTGATATCACCTTTGCTTGCGGAAATTACCATTTGGTATTTTTCATCCTGATCTGCATAAATATCTAATCCGTCTTCTAATAAAATGAGTTTCATAAGAACGTATGCAGTCCTTTTGTTGCCATCTAGAAAAGGATGATTAATCAGAATACTTTCAAAAATTGCTGCAGCTTTTTCAATTTGCGAAGGATACAAATCCAATTCGCCAAATGTTGCATATGGTCTATTTATAGCTGATTCAAGTGCGCCTTGGTCACGAACACCCTTTGTTCCACCAAATTTATCAATGAGAATATCGTGAATATTCAAGACATCATTCAGCCTAATCATTTAGCTAGTTTCTCAAGAAGCTCCCTGTCTTCTGCTAAAATTTGACGGAGGTTATTAGCTAAATTGAAATTATTATCTGGTTGGTCTTTTAGCTCTTTTAGAAAGTTAAATACATCTTGTAGTACGTTTTCTGGTACCGTATCTAACAGCTTTTGGATTTCAGTTTGAATTTGTGCTTTTGTCATACCCAAATATAACGTAAAAAAAGAAAAATTCAAATATGATTGTAGTAAATACTCAGTATTAAATTGCAAATGCTAAGTTAAAATAAATTAGTATCAATCAAAAAATAATAACTCAATAAAAAATCCGCAATCTATCAGAAAGCGGATTCTAATTTAAATTATAATAATTTTCAAATCATCTAATTTTCAAATTATCGAATTATCGAAACCCTCTTCTGTCCAACAACCTCATTATTCGAACATTTCAGAATATATTCGCCTGCATATAAGGTGCGGACATCAAAATATCCTATCGTGCTTCCAGCCTGTACTATCTGATCTTGGATTTTTCTTCCGTTGATATCGTATAGGCTTACCGTTATATCTTCTCTTAAAAGTCCGCTAAATTGAACCGCAATAAATTCAGAGCTTGGATTAGGGAAGGCATTGAAAGAAAAATTAGCGTTGCTATTTTCGTTGATGCTTGCTGTTGTAGGCGTATAAACTGTCACAGGCTCTGTGATAGAAGTAACTTTAACTCCTGTTTTTGTTCCGTAAAAAGTAGGTCCAACTACATAAGGATATGCAGAGTTCCAGTTTGCATCAACCGTAGCGAAATAGCAATAGATACCATTCGGATATTCTGGTGTAATGCAAAATCTTCCGTTGTGTTCGTCTAATACATCTTGTTGTCCTGGAGCTGCGATGTATTCATAATCTTCTCTATAATAGCCTAACGGATAGGTAGTACTTACAGCTGGTCCTGCCGGTACAGTTACTCCTGTAGGACTAGTCGTTCTAGTTGTAATATTTCTTAAATGATAACCTGATTTCATTCTGGTAATCCCGCCAGTTCCATTCGTGTCGGCGTATCCATAAGCACCATAAATCGGAAAGCCATCGTATGCATATCCAATCAATGGCGAATGTGTTGTGCTATCAATAACGTATAATCCATCAGCAGCATATAAATTACAAATTGTAGAGATTACATTTAAATCGAGATTGAAGGCACTCGGATTTTGATGATGATGATAGTTACCCATTGCTGGATGTCCTTTTGCACAATCAAAGCCTCCTCTTTCCGCTGGAATGGCATCACGGTTCCAGTCCATCGCAGCTCCTGGTCCACCTGGGCAAGGAGGATTTCCTGGACCACCACAAGGAGAATTAGTAGTACTATTCCATGCAGTTCCATCACGAAAATCAAAAAGGGCAACACCGTTTATAAAAATTCCAATATTACCTCCAGTTGTTGGATTAAGCGTACCTGTATTTTGTGAAGGAGTTCTAGATATTTTAAAAATAGCATTTTGACTAGTTGTAATAGAAGGATTGCCTGTAAATGGTCCTGTGATATACGAAGGAACACCATTCGCTCTTACATAGACCCAATTTGCAGAATATAAAACGGTTTTTACATTTACGGAATCTGCATCTTGAATAGGAGTAGAGTTTCCTGTCACATAATGTCTTCCTAATCCTCCATTGTTATTTAATAACCATGAAGTAATTTCTGGACCTTGTGCATTCGCAATCATTGCACATGATGATAGCATTAAAAATAAAATTGATTTCTTTAACATAGTTTTGGTTTTATGAATCGACTTAGTAGACTTAACTATTTTATACTTGCGGTAATTAGTGATTTATATTTCGAAGTGAGTCAATTTGTGCTTTAGGATAAGTGTATCGTTTATCAAACAGAAATTGCTTATCGCTTAATGTTAGCAGAAATGCAATAATATCTACTTTCTCATTCGAAGATAATAAATAAACCGATTTCAATTTAGGATTCATTGATGAGTTTTTATTCGAAGAATTTGTATAATGATTCATTACCTCTGTTAGTGTTTTATATCGACCATCGTGCATGTAAGGAAACGTGTATTCAATATTACGTAGGGTAGGGACTTTAAATTTTAATGAATCATTCGTTTGTTTTGTTTGACGTATTCGTCCACCATCTTTTATTAAAGTATCAGGCATCAAACCATTATTTTCGAAAGCATAATTAGTAAACACGGGAGGCGTATGACAACTTGCACAAAGTTGAGAGAATAATTTAAATCCGTTTTTCTCTTGCATCGTAAATTCTGATTTGCAATTCATTACCAAATCGTACTTCGAATTTTTACTTTCGATGGAAGCCATGAATGCTGCTATTGCTTTAAGTGTTTTCGTACCTGTAATAGAAGAATCATCGAATGCTTGAAAAAAAAGTTTACGATAAAATTGTTGATTGTTTAATTTCTCCACAACATGTAATATCGACTCATGCATTTCATCAGGATTTGTAATTGGCGCCAGCGATTGCATTTCGAGGTGATTTATTGCACCATCCCACATAAAATAAGGTTGATAAGCAAGATTAAAGAGCGCAGGTGCATTTCTGAATCCGATTTTATTATCGATTCCATGACTCAATGCATGATCAGTATGTGCAAAAGCATTATAGGGCGAATGACAAGAAGAACAACTAGTACTGCTATCTAAAGATAACATAGGATCATAAAATAACACTTTCCCTAGGAATTGAAGCTCGTCAATATGTGTCGAATCTGTCTTGTAAATTTTTGCTGGCCATTCTAAATTATTAGAATCATTCTGCCGAAGGCTAAGCATCAGCAATGAAAAAAATATCAGTAAACTGGCAAATGCAATTTTATTTTTCACTCGATAAACATTTAGCAAATAAGTGAGATAAATAAACTGCCTTAGGGTCAGGCGTCATGAATTTAAATGGAATCGAATCAGGTATGGAATGAATAAAATTATCGATATGAATGTAAATGATAGTGTTGCCAGAACTATTCATTTTTAAACTAACTTTTTGAAGTGCATTGTTAGGGTAGGCATATCCTCCTAAATGATATTCTCTATAAACTCCGCCATCAATTGAACCTTCAAACTTAAGATTGATATAACCACTTTGCCACGTCCAGTACATATTATACATTGGATCGAGATCGCCATCCATTGCACCTGAAACATTCGTGATTGAATCAATTCCGAGATTAAATGCTATTTTATTATAAACCTCATGATTGTTGCGTTTGAATATTATTTTATTTCTCGAAGTATCTAAAAGATCTACTAAATGATAACTAAGTTTTTCAGTGTCGATGAGTGAATCATTTTGATAAAATCGAAAATCAGATAAATAAAATTTAAAGTTGGAAACACTTATCCCATTCTTATTATTCGTGTCGGTAAGCTGAATTTCTGAGTGGTTATAAATAACTTTGAAAGTCACCGATTGTGAAAAGCTAACCATTGGAATCATCCAACCGAATAAAGCAACGATAACAATTTTTCTTAAATGCATAACGGTGTTTAGAGTCCTATTCTTTCGCGAACTTGTTTGAAATATCAATTATAAAATTAAATTTGTTTAATGAATATTTTACAATTCCATTTTCATCGTACTAAATTACTGTTTTTATTCTTGTTCTTGTTTGAACAAATGCAGGCGCAGCAAATTTCGCATTCAGTTTGTTTCTATTATAACTGGTATGGGAGCAAAGCAATTGATGGAGATAATTACCATTGGAAGCACCCCGTAATGCCTGAAAATGATAAGGACACGACCAAGAAAATGTTTCCTGGTAATGGCGATATTGGTGCTAATTTTTATCCGAGTGCGGGAGAGTATTCGAATTGTGATTCAAATGTGATTAAACTGCATATGCAACAACTGGCCGCTGCAGGGTTTAGTATTGTTGCGGTGACATGGTTGGGCAAAGACGATTATACTTTCAAGAGTTTGCCTTTTATTTTTAAGTATGCTCAAATAAATCATCTTAAAATTTGTTTTCAAATCGAACCCTGCGTCCGTAAAACTGCGCTTTCTACCGTTAAAGAAATTTCATTTGTGATTGATCATTTTGGAAAAGAACCTGCATTTTACAGAGATGAAAAAACAAATAAGCCCATGTTTTTTGTGTATGATTCATACATGATTGATGCGGGTGAATGGAACAAGGTGCTTAGTAATACATCGGATGAATTACTCTTTAGAAGAACTAAGTACGATTCGGATGTTATTGGATTATTTTGCTGGAAGGAGGATACTGCCTTTTTTCAGAAAGCTGGTTTCGATGGAATCTATACATACTTTGCTAGCCGTGGATTTACTTACGGTGCCAATCCAGATAACTGGAATTATTTAAAATCGTTTGCTGATGGATTACATCTTAAATTTATTCCTTCGGTTGGACCTGGTTATAACGACAACCGTATTCGTCCATGGAATAAAAAGAATACGAAGGATAGAGAAAAAGGTGCTTATTATGACAGATTCTTTGAGGCTGCACTTAAGAGCAATTTAGAATGGATAGGAGTGACCTCCTTTAATGAGTGGCATGAAGGAACGCAGCTTGAATCTGCACAATCGTATGAGTTTGATGATACTTTGTATTTGGATTATGAGGGGTTGCCAGAAGATTACTATTTAATAAGGACCAACTATTGGTTAAATAAATGGAACCTATCAAAGATTAAATAATATTTTATATTTTAGTTCAATGAAAATACGTCATATAAAGATATTTTTAGCATTAATATTATTGCTTTGCATAATTCCATTTCCATACGATTACTATTTGTTTGTTCGATATGCATCAACATTTGGATTTGGTGTTTTAGCATTTCAGGCATATGCAACAAAAACTCCTAAAGTAGTTCTGTATTTATTGCTTTCTTTTATGTTTCAACCATTTTACAAGGTGCATTTCGATCGTTCATTTTGGCTAATCATTGATGTGCTGGTAGCAGTTTGGTTAATCTATGATGTTTATTTTAAAAACAATTTGAGTGAAAAGAGATAAGTCTGTAAAGAAATTATTCTTGATTTCTTTTGTTGCGGTATTACTCATTTTTGCATTTATTTTTAGAGGGTTATTAAAGTATGAAACACGGAATTTAATTGGTAATCGTGGAAAAGCATATGGCCGCTGTGAAAACTGTAAGCAGTATTTTAAAGATGAAGTATCTACGCAGGAAAAAGCCTATAAGTCAGAGGGGATTCGACCTCAGAAAGTCATCGAAGATTTAGAAAAGTTAAAAGAAAAAGGTGTTTTAATAGAGTTGACTTCAAATGAATCGTACAGACTTCGTGATATGGATCATTCAGTTCCATATGTATTGCCAAAGGTTAAAGTATTTTTAGATTTATTGTCTGATGCATATAAATTGGAATTAAATAATCAATTGGTATATGTTCCATTTGTAATCACAAGCGCCACGCGCTCCAAACGAACGGTTCGTCAATTAATGGGAAACAATATAAATGCAATTTCTAATAGCGCGCATTTAAAAGGTAAAACAATTGATATAAGCTATAAAGAATTTGGTGATTACAATGGACAATCAAAATGCTTTGTAATGGCATTAGAAAAACTTCACCAACAAAAAAAGTGTTATGTAAAATATGAACGCGCTCAAGGATGCTTGCATATTACGGTGAGGTAAAATTTAATCACCAATCCATTCTATCAAACTAAATGGATCATATTTCAATTGAATTGTAAATAACATTATGCTCATAACAATAATTATTTTTCTACTTAATTTAATTTCTTGATTTTTTATATTTCTAAGGAATTCAATTATACTGTAAAAATAGGATAGTAGTGCTATAAAAAAGCCAGAAGCAATTATCAGATAAAGAAAAGTACATGATTCATTATTTGGGTCATCGAAAGAAGGGATAGGTAATCGCTTATGTTCAAGATAAAATAAAATCATGAATATATAAGTCAATCCAATCCAAAAGAGAGGAATAGCAGTAACTATAGAAAATTTATTTTTTTGGTCTGGTCCAGAATGAAAAAACTTCATTTGTCATCAACGTAAGAAAAGCCAACAAAATTGTATTATTTGGTTTGAATTAAGTAACCTTATTTTTACTAATGGCCTTTTGTCTTGAACACTTAAATCGTTTAATTGACTCATTTCTTTTAGAACGATGCTTTGTTGCACAGCTTTCTACTCGCTTTCTCCATAAAACATAACTGCTATGCTTTAAAGTAGCCTTCATAAGATTTCGGACATCCTGTTCATTCAATCCAAATTGGACTTTAATCGCATCGAAAGGCGTTCGGTCTTCCCAAGCCATTTCAATAATGCGGTCTTTATGCTCGTCTGATAAAACTATTTTCATTAGTTAGTCTTTAATGTCGACATACCACCATCAATTTTTAACACTTGGCCAGACATCCAGCTGCTATCATCCGATAATAGAAAGGCCGCCATACTTGCAATGTCATTCGTGTTACCTATTCTTTGTAATGGGTGACGTTTACCGCTTTGTTCAATCTTTTCAGCTGTATTAATTAATCGGCCTGCAAGAGGAGTTTCGGTTAATGATGGTGCAATACAATTCACTCTAATCTTAGGAGCTAACTCAGCAGCTAGTGATCTTGTTAATCCTTCAACAGCAGCTTTACTCATTGCAATACTTGAATGAAATGGCATACCCGTTTGTGCTGCAACAGAGCTAAATAAAACGATTGAAGCATTATCAGACATCGATAGATTCTTTATGTAATGTTGTATGCATCTGAAAGCACCCAATGCATTAATTTCAAATTCTTGTTGTACATCACTAGCCTTTAAAGATTTAAAAGGCTTTAGATTGATTGTTCCTGGAAAATAAACCAAACCATCTAAGGGAATATCATATGGAGGTAATTCACAATCCATAATTGAACCTTCGTATTTAAAATGATTGGATGTTTCAAAATCTGTTCTTGATATAGTGAATACAGTATAATTTTTCTGATTTAATTCTTCATTTAGCTTTTGTGCAATAGCTGAAGATGCACCAATTAGTAAAATATTTTTCATGTCTATAATAACAATCGAATTTTGATAATGTTTTGAGCAGCATTCATGCTTTTACGCGTTTTTTTTCGGTGACCTCAAAAAAGGTCTTTTGTAAGATTTTGTAAGATTCACCCCGCGTATTTTGCATTAAAAATGTTGAAAAGTGAAGTATAATTATCAACTATTTTTATAGGTGTATACACTCAATATAAGGTAAAAACACATGCATTAAGATATTAACAATATTCAAAAGAGACTTTAATAAATTCCTTGTAATAACAATGGTGAATTTAGTGCTAAAACGCCTGTTTTTCTAATTGTTTTAGAGTAACTAATAAAATTCATTTTGGGTTAAAAGGTCAAAACAAATTAATTAATCCAATTATGAGAAAAATTCTATCAAACATCGCACTTGCCGTTACAACAATTTCACTAAGCAGTTTGTCTTCTTTCGCTCAAAGCGGAAACTCTTCTAGTGTAAATTCACAATCGTTATGTACTGCCGATTTTGCCTACGCAGTTGATAATTACGGAATGGTAACTTTTCGTCCTGTTAGTACTGATCCAAATGTATATTACAATTGGGAATTTGGTGATGGCGGTACAAGTGGAGCTGCAAGTCCGAAGCATTATTTTTTAAACGGATCATATAAAGTTTGTTTAAATGCATTTGATGGGAATCAATGTAATGCATATTTATGTCACACAATTAATGTGAATACTAATTCAAATCCGTGCACGCCAATTTTTATAGCTATCCAAAGTCTTTCTCAAGTTAATTCCTATTCATTCGCATTATATAATAATTGTGCAACAAGTGCATTGAGTTATGCTTGGAGCTTTGGAGATGGCACATCAGCAGCAGGTGTAAATCCCATTCACACCTATACAGCTACAGGCGTTTATAATGTATGCGCATCAGCTTATGATAGTCTTGGAAATGTTATCACATGGTGCGATAATGTTATTGTGCCTGTTGTTTTGGGAGTAAATGAAAATACTGCAGCTAAAATTTCAGTTTATCCGAATCCTGCTAAAGATAATATTACCATTAATAATTTGATTGGTAATGAAAATATTCAATTATCGACTATTGAAGGCCGGGTAGTGAATCAAGTAATAAATGGTGATGGACAAAAAGTAACAATGGATTTGAATGAGTTACCAAATGGTGTTTACATTATCACGGTAAATGGAAATATAGTCAGTACTCAGGAAAAAGTAATGATAAATAAATAAAATTCTACTCATAATTGAAAGACGGTCCCGAGGATAACTCGGGACTTTTTCTTTTTAAAATTGTATTGATTTTTGATTACATTCGTGAAGTAAATTTTTAAAGAATGAGCGTACATATAAAAGCGAAGAAAGGGGAGATAGCATCGGTAGTTTTAATGCCTGGTGATCCATTAAGAGCAAAGTTTATTGCTGAAAACTGGTTGGAGGATGCTGTTTTAGTAAGCAGCACACGCAATGTTTATTATTACACTGGGACTTATAAGGGTAAACGCATAACTATTGGCGCTAGCGGAATGGGTTGCGCATCGATTGGCATCTATTCTTTCGAGTTGTTCAACGAGTATGATGTCGATTGTATTATTCGAATTGGAACTGCTGGTTCATATTATCCGGAGATAGGAGTTTATGATATCATCAATACTGATATTGCATGCAGCGAATCGACTTATGCAGAATATGCATTTGAAATTCCCGGTAATGTCTTAAAGCATGTAGGAAATGCATATGATGTGATTAATGAAACTGCAGCTGTTATGAATATGAACATTCGAAGTGGAGCTGTTCATTCAAGTGATATTTTTTATCGTAAATCGAAGGAACTACCAGCTGTTGTTAAAGAACATAATTGCTTAGTAGTAGAAATGGAAGCATTTGCATTATTTGCCAACGCAATGTATTTAGGAAAGTCAGCGGCTACTTTACTAACGGTATCTGATGTTATTCCCACAGGAGAAGAAATCTCAGCCGACGATCGTGAACGTTCACTAAAGCCAATGATTGAACTGGCATTGGAGAGTGCGTTGAAGTTGTAATATCATATTTTATTTCCTGTATTTTGATTCCAGTTTTTTATTTAATTCGGATTCATAATTTTTCAAACTTTCATTCAAGGAGATTGTTATAAAAGCTTCTATGAATACAATCTTAAAAACCAATCAACTCTCTAAATCATTTAAGGACTTTAAAGCGGTTGATAATCTGAGCTTCAAAGTAAACCAAGGAGACATATTTGGCTTTCTTGGACAGAATGGAGCAGGGAAATCAACTACCATACGAATGCTTCTTAGTTTGATTCAGCCTGACTCAGGAAGTATTGAGATTTTCGGAATGAATCTTCAAACAAAACGAAATGATATTCTCAGAAATGTAGGAGCTGTAATCGAAAAACCGGATTTGTATAAATACCTCTCTGCTTACGATAATTTAAAGCTATTCGCTAAAATGAGCGGTATTAAGGTTTCTAAATCGCTATTAATGGACCAACTTGAATTAGTTGGACTGGCATCCCGTTATAATAGTAAAGTTGGAACCTTTAGTCAGGGAATGAAGCAACGTTTAGGGATTGCTGTCGCACTCGTTCATAATCCTGAATTAATTGTTTTAGATGAACCAACCAATGGTTTGGATCCGCAAGGGATAGCCGATATTAGAAATCTGATTTTAACACTTAGTCGTGATAGAAATAAAACTGTATTGGTGTCCTCCCATTTATTAAGCGAGATTGAGCTCATCGCAAACCGTATGATTATCATTCATCACGGTAAAAAAGTAGTAGAAGGTGAAGTGAAAGAATTGTTAGATCCATCTAAAACTATTTTAAAAATTGAAACTGGTGATAATAGCAAAGCTTTTGAGTTGTTATCCAAAAGTAATTGGACAAAAGGACTTACAATTACTCAAAATCAAATTCAATTGGAAATTACGAAAAGTGATATTCCTGATTTAGTTCGTTTTCTAACAGCTCATCAAACCGATATTTATTTAATTCAAAATCTTCATTCGCTCGAAGATTATTTCTTAAAACTTACTAATCCGAAAGAAGATGTTCACGTTGTTACAAATTGAACTACATAAAATTTATTCCAGGCCAAGGACCTATATCGCATTTGCGGCAATTACCGCCATTGTTTTGATTTTTCAATTTGCATTTAAATACGATGGACAGAGTTACATGGATTTAATGTTGCAAAACATTCAAGACAATTTTGAAATTGATAAATCCAAAGCCATCAACGGATACTTTATGTGTTATATCATATTAAACACATTACTGATACAGGTTCCTATACTTGTAGCTTTGGTTGCTGCAGATACTATTTCAGGAGAAGCTAATATGGGAACATTACGATTAATGTTGACAAAACCAGTTAGTCGTACACAGCTTTTATTAGTGAAATTTTTAGCATCATTTATATTTACTGTTTGCCTTTTAATATGGATGGCCATCATTGCTTTATTTCTTAGTTTGCTCATTTTTGGTCATGAGGATATGTTAGTTTTCAGAGTAAAAGGAGAAGAATCGTTTATTCTTCAGATAACGAAAGATGATATCATGTGGAGATATTTTGCTGCCTTTGGTTATGCAGCTATCGCATTGACGGTTATCGTGGCTTTAGGGATGTTGCTTTCTGTTTTTGCAGAAAATTCCATCGGACCAATTGTAGCAACCGTATGCATTGTTTTGTTCTTCACTATAGTTTCAAATATGAATATTCCAGTAATTGATAGAAATGTTAAACCTTATTTGTTTACTTCTTATCTCGTTGGATGGAAAGGTTTTTTCTACATTGGACTGGATAGTGCTGAACAACCTATCAAAGGAAGTATAGAAAACTGGCCAGCTATCCAAAAGAGCATATACATTTTATTAGGCCATATTGGATTTTTTCTTTCGATGGCCATCATTTCATTTAGAAAAAAAGATATTCTTTCTTAATTATAATTCTATGTTAAAGAAAATTTACAGTGCATTTATATTCCTTTTGATTTTTCAAGTCCATGCAAAGGCTCAGGCCAATAATACACTATTGAAAAATGTTCAAGCAAAATTAGACAAGGTAACAGACTATGAAGCAGAAGGTAAAATGAAAACGAATGTTGCTTTTTTAAAACTACCTATTGCCAAAGTGAAGTTATACTTTAAAAATCCGAATAAATTCAAATTAAGGAGTGAGAATGGGATGTCGTTTGTTCCGAAAGGTTCAATGAGTATTAATTTATATACAATTTTCAGTAATAATAAATTCACGGTTATAGAAGCAGGTGATGATAAAATAGCAAATACAAATTTGAAAATTATAAAACTTCTTCCAGATGATGATACTGGCGACTTGGTATTAACAACACTGTATATTGATCCTGTTAATGCGCTAATCTTAAAAAGTCGAACGACTACCAAAGAGAACGGAACTTATGAGCTTCAAATGACCTATGGGAATTATGCTAAATATGGCTTGCCCGATAAGATTCTGTTTTCATTCAATACAAAAGACTATAAATTACCTAAGGGAATCACTTTCGATTTTGATGATGGTTCGACAAAAAAATCAACTGCCAAAACTAATGTTCCTAAGAAGGGTGAAATTGAAATTGCGATTTCAAAATATCAAATAAACAAAGGTATTAGTAATGATGTTTTTAAATAAGTCATTTTTAAAATCAATGATTGATCTAGTGTCGCAATTTTGGTTGAATTTGTAAAGTTGAATAAATCGTTTTATAGTTCATTGAATATTAGTTTCATTTTTATGTTACAAAATTCAATTTTTAATTAACACATTTTTTTTCATTTCATGTATAAAAATGATTCCAATGATTTTTGTTCTCTTTTTTTGTTTTCAAATCTTTATCTTTATAGTCGTTAATCTTTTATATCATATTACAATGAAAAAAATATTCCTTACAATTTTATGTGTCCTAGGAGCTTTTTATTTTACTAAAGCTCAAGATGCGATTATTATGAATAACGGAACGGAGATGAAAGTAAAAGTGCAGGAGCTTACTATTAATGAAGTGAAGTTTAAAAAATGGGATAATATAGATGGTCCGATTTATACTTTATTGAAGAATGATATCTTTATGATAAAATATGAAAATGGAACGAAAGATACTTTTGTGAAAACATCATTGACAAAAGAAAATATAAGTTATAACTCAGATGATGAGTTAATAGGTTATGATCGTATCCGTTATAATGGTCCTAGAGTTGGAATTACAGTGTTTGGCGAAGGTTCAATAAAAGATGATTTAAAGAGTAGACAATACCAAGGAGTAGTTTCACAGTTTGGTTGGCAATTAGAAACACGATTATACACAACTCCCAATCAAACTTCTGGTTTAGTGGAATGGGTATTTTTAATTGGGGGTGTTGAACAAGGATTGTTTTTACCTAGTGCAAGTATGATGTTCGGAATTAGAGGAAAGGATGGTTTAGAATTTGGCATGGGCCCCAATTTATCAGTAGGTGGTGTAGGGATGGTGTTTGCTGTGGGCGGATCAATTAAATCAGGGAAAGTAGTTTATCCAATTAATCTTGCAATTGTTCCTTCTGTAAAGAATTCTATTTTTTCTGATAATGGTGAACGAGTGCCAACTGGAATCAGAGTAAGTCTTTTAGTGGGTTTTAATACACGTGTACGTTAAATTATTAGACATGAAAAGAATTTTACTTTTATTATTGACTATTTGCTTTTCAATTATTGCAAATGCGCAAGACACCTTGATTAAGCAGGATACTATTCTTTTGAAGAATGGTGAAGAAATGATTTGTAAAATAACCGAAGTAACGCCAACATATATTGTTTGTCAGTTTGCTGATTCTGCTACTTTTCCCAATCGAATTATTCCTAAGGAAACTATTTTTATTCTTAAGTATGCGAATGGAACCCGCGATGTCTTTACTTTAGATACTCCGGGAGTAAGTAATTCAAATGCTGATTTGATGTTTAATAAAGGTCAAACAGATGCTAAGATGTACTTTAAAACAAGTGGAGTATTTTGGGGTTCATTTGGATCTACATTACTTTATCCTCCATTAGGTTTGCCTACAACTGTAATTCTAGCATCAGTAAAACCTAATAGTGAAAATTTTAGAACACCACATCCTGCATTACTTAAGAATAAATATTATTTTAATGGCTATGAAAAAGGTGCAAAGAAAAAGAAGGTAGCTAGATCATTTAGTGGGTTAGGCGCTGCTGCAGGTGTTTGGGTAGGACTTATAATAATCCTTATTGCATCTATTCCGCAATTACAATGATTAGATAAGTAGGCAATTAATATTACTTTTAATTATTATTGAAAAAGCATAATACTTTTACTAAAAGCAATAATTAATAATTCTACTTTCCGATACAAAATTTACTAAATATGTTCCCTAACAAATCATCGGTATAAATCTCTCCAGTAATTAAACCTAAATGGTAAATAGCATCTTTTAAGTCGAGTGCAAGGAGGTCAGAGGTTAAGTTACTTTTCATTCCATCAATAACTCTTACTAAAGCTTCTTCTGCTTTGGCTAAAGCTCCTTCGTGGCGGGCATTTGTGACTAACTGATTTTCATTTTCTAATGACGCCACTCCTGAACCTATAATTAGTTTTTTCTTTAATTCTTCTAAATGAAATTGCGTTTTAGCAGCTATGAAAATATTATTGGGTAGAGTAGAGTATGTTGCCAATTCTTGTTCATCATATAAATCGCACTTATTCACAACCGTGAGTATGTATTTATCTTCACCGACTTTATTTTCTAAATCTGTAATCTCGGCTAATATTTCTTCTGCACTGCTTTGTTGCGGATCGCATAGATACATGATGATACTTGCCTTGCGTGCGTATTCATAGGAACGTTCTACACCTATTTTCTCTATTACATCACCCGTAGCACGTAAGCCAGCGGTATCCATAAATCGAAAACGGTATCCATCTATGACCAACTGATCTTCTATTACATCTCTTGTAGTACCTGCAATATCACTTACAATGGCTTTGTTATCGTTTAAGAGCGCGTTAAGTAATGTACTCTTGCCAACATTCGGCTTGCCAGCAATAACTACAGGAATTCCGTTCTTTAAAGCATTACCGGTTGAATAGCTTTCGCGTAATGTGCGAACCGATTTTAATAATTCATGAACAAGTTTTGATAGTTGATCGCGATTTGCAAATTCCACATCTTCTTCAGCAAAGTCAAGTTCTAATTCAATAAGCGATGCGAAATTTAAAAGTTGCGAGCGTAGTTCTTGTATCGCATTACTATAGCCACCTCTTAGTTGCTGCATAGCCGTTAGATGAGCACTTGCATGTTGTGAAGCAATCAAGTCAGCCACTGCTTCCGCTTGCGATAAATCAAGCTTCCCATTCAAAAAGGCTCTTAGGGTAAACTCTCCTGGCTCTGCTAATCGTGCTCCTTTTTGCTGCAACAATTGCAAAATCTGCTGTTGGATATACGTTGATCCATGGCAACTGATTTCAATAGTATCCTGACCTGTATAAGAATGAGGATTTTTAAAAACACTGATTAATACTTCATCGAGTGTTTGATTATCTAAAATAATATCACCGAAATGAAGTGTATGAGATTTAATACTTGAAAAATCTTTCGATTTACCCTTTTTCGTTTTAAAAACAGTTTCAATAATTCTAAAAGTATCTGGACCAGATACACGTATAACCGCGATAGCTCCTAGTCCTGGAGCTGTTGCTAAAGCGCAGATAGTATCCGCCTGATTGGGTAAATGCATAGCGCAAAAATAAAGAATCCACCGCAATGCAGTGGACTCTTTTGTTATATTGCTTCAATTATTCTTTGATAAACTTTAATGTGTAAACTTGTTGATTTATACTTACTCTAACAAAATAAAATCCTTGACTTAATTCACTACCCAATTCACCTTGCCAAATGCCTTCCTCTACATCATCATTAAACGGCATTGCTACCAATTGTCCGTTGATATTATAAACCTCTATTTTAAAATTACCTCTTTGTAAATTAACGAACTCCAACGTTGCTTTATCATTCGCTGGATTAGGGTAAATTGATAACGGCGAGTCAAGATTAAATGAAGTAATTTCTCTACTAATTTTTGTTTGATTGCTTCCTAAATCTTGCTTGAGCCCTACTACTAAAGTAGCACTCGCATTAAATACAACTCCATTTCCAGTCGCATCTTTCATCACAGAAGTATTAGTTACAGATGGGTGCTGAATCGACATAAACATAAATCGATTATCAGGAGAAAATGTAATACCTGTTGGTTCTGATCCCGTAGGAACACATCCAAATAATTGAACCTTTGGTGATGCTTGTGTATGACCTTTTTTAACTACCCAGATATAATTATTTCCTCCATCTTGAAAGACCCATAAATTGCCTTCATTATCAAAAGCCAGATTGTCATTACCAAGACCCCACGCTAAATTTGAATTACCACCAGGGTGTTGTATAGCGTAACTTTTTGTACTTCCTCCAACAAATGTTTCAAAGTTCGTTATGCCAGTACCGTTATCCTTAAAGCGATAAACTTTTCCAAAAGCTTTAGAGGTAAAATAAATCATCGTATCAGGACCAATCTCCGCATCTTCAATTCCATTAAATATGGTTCCTCCTAATCCAATTACTGCATCGTAAACAAAATTTCGTTGCGCCTTTGTGTTATTTGGTACTTGCACCCATGTTCCAGTCGACTTTAATGCTTCGCCAGAACTTGACATCGTTGAGTCCATTTTTAGAACATATAAACTACCGCTGGATAAATCCGTAGGATTATTAGCTATGTATTTATAAAAACATCCTGTAGGGTAATCTTCCCCGAAGTAAACGGTTTTTTGATCTGATGCCACAGATGCATTTTCATGCGACATTCGACCCATTGCCCATAGCTTTTGTTGTTTTGTTCCACCGTTATAAGTTTTAACAGCTTTCGTAACAGGATCAATTTCTACTAACCATCCAGCATCTAAATATCCATCACCATTTAAATCGAATGTATCACGCGTTTCTTCTCCACTTAATGATGTTCCCCAAGGAGTAATAGCACCTGAACAGTTTCTATAAAGCTTTACAATATCTGTATCATTCACATCAATTGGCTGAGAACTCTGAATATTCCAAAGTTTATCTGCCGTATTAAATTTGATTTTGAAATTTGAAACTGACCCGATAGGAGTATTCTCGTGATTGATATTCAAATAGCCTTCTTCACTTGATCCGTTAATAGGAATGTATCCTGTAAAATCAGCCCTTCCTGGCACTCTACCTCCAACAGTATATCTTCTTCCTTCTTTTATTAATAATTGAAAGGTGTGTGAAGAAGGAATAACGAATGTTTGATTTTGTACGTTTGGAGAAATGGATTCAAATCCTGCCATCGATTTACTTCCAATCATTCGCAGATTGAATAACAAATCGCTGCTAGTTAAATTACATTGATGCAATTCTACAGCAACAAGATTATTTCCATTTACAAAATAATTAGTAGCAACATCAAAAGGCTGCCAAACAGTTCCATTATCAGTAGCACAAGAAGTAGAAAAAGTCGAGTAGGAAACAATACCTGCGGAAATATTCGAACGCAAAACCTCAACACCGTTAACATAAATTACAACACCATCATCGCGCTTAATATTGAATAGTATCTTAGAATATAAATTACAGGGGTTAGTAACGTTAACCCACTTACGAAAATAAGTAGTAGTGTATCTATTAGTTGATGATGGTCCGAAGGAAACGGTTGTATTAATAGCAGTAGAACCAAAACCAAGTGGCGCATTACCTTGCGACCATAAAGTATCATTGAAGTTAAGGTCTTTCCATGATGTCCCTAAATCTACACCCATATCATTGTACTTCCATAAGGTGCCAGCGTTTAATAGGGTGTCTTGCGATTTACCCATCAAACTGAATAGGATAAAGGATAGTATAAGGCAAACTCGTATTTTCATGATAGGCTCAAATTTAAACACCTCAAAGTATATTATGAAATTTTTAGCGGGTTTATTAGCTGAATAGAATTTATTAAGACGTAAAGGTTGATATTTTATTCTTGAATAAGATTTATTTTACTTTTGCTTTGACAAACAAACAAACGTAAGGCTCCAATGTTTTTTATACTATCTAAAATTCTCGACTTATTTATATCTCCTTCTATTTGGATTGTAGGTTTGCTGCTTATCTCTTATTTATTTAGAAAGAAGAAGCCTACCATATCGTCAAAATTGTTTTTATCAGGGATACTGAGCTTATTGATTTTTACTAATCCTTTTATTGTAAACTGGGTAATGAATAGCTGGGAAGTGAAGGCCTATGCAGCAGATAAAATCAAAACACCTTATGAAGTAGGAATTGTTTTAGGAGGCAGCACGCGATACTATGACAACGATAGTAAGCGAATGGTTTTTAGTAGCAGTGCAGACCGTTTGATGCAGGCTGTAGAGCTCTATCATAAAGGTAAAATCAAGAAGATCTTTTTATCGGGAGGTTCAGGATTTGTCAATTTTCAGGAATGGAAAGAGTCTGAAAAATTATATCCTTTATTGGTAAGCAATGGAGTTAAACCTGAGGATATTTTAATGGAGAATAATTCCCGTAACACCTACGAGAATGCCATTGAAACAGCAAAAGTGTTGAATCAAAAAGGAATTACTTCTAAATGCTTATTGATTACATCAGCCTTTCATATGCGTCGCTCGTTAGCATGTTGCGCGAAGGCAAACATTAAAGTAGATGCATATTCCGTTGATGTCCGCTCAGGTGGTGCAATATATACCATCGACCGTTTGATACAACCTGATCCGGAAGCCTTAGTGGCCTGGGACTTACTAACGCATGAATGGGTGGGGTATCTTGTTTATAGATTAATGGGATATTGCTAATTTTATAATCGATTAATAAATTAATAATACTAACAGATGAAAAGAATTTCAAAAATCATTTTAGGTTTAGCACTTGCAATAACATGCTCATCTTGCGAGAAAGAAACTACGGTTGCGCCTGTTGCCAAGTTTAAAATTAATACGGTGCGTGTAGATGCAATGCCTGTTGTAGACTTTAATAATGCTGGTTGGGATTTGTTTGATGATGCAGATGTGTTTTTTAATATTGAAGATGAAAACCATGTTCCTTATTATTTAGGAAGCTCATATAAAGTCGGAAATGTAGCACAAGCAGATTTACCAGTATCATGGTCGTTAACATCACAATATGATATAAAAGACATTTCAAAAATAACCTATGTAGCACTATTTGATTATGATGTTTTAGACGAGAACGATGCGATGGGATATGTAGGATTTAAAATGCAGGATTACGAAGCGGGTAAGCCAACTACAATCACTAAAACGAGTGGAGCGTTAACAGTGACGATAACTGGCATTTGGTATTAATAGTAATTGTTTTTACATAAAAAAAGGTGAACAAATGTTCACCTTTTTTAGTTTATTGTAATGTTAAATCTCAATCAAAATCCAATAACTCAATCAAACGATTGAAATCATCAGTAGAGTAGTAGTTAATCACCACTTGTCCGCTGCCGTTATCTTTATGTCGAACTTCTACTTTCGTTTCGTAACGGTGCTCTAAACGCTCTTGAATGTTTTTAATTTCAACATACCAGTTCGGTTTGTTCTTTGGCTCTTTACCATTTTTCTTTGGAGAAGCAGAACGTACTAAATCTTCTGTGCGACGTACACTTAAATCTTCCGTCAATACATCATTGAAAATTTTTAATTGCATCGCGATATCATCCACACCTAAAATAGCACGCGCATGTCCCATGCTGATTTTACCATCACGAATTGCAAACTGCACTTGCGGTGGTAACTTCAATAAGCGAAGGTAATTGGTAACCGTTGAACGATCTTTACCAACGCGATCTCCTAATTGTTCTTGCGTTAATGAGCACTCTTCAATCAAACGCTGGTACGAAATAGCAATCTCTAATGCATTTAAATTTTCACGTTGAATATTTTCAACCAACGCCATTTCTAACATCGCCTGGTCATTCGCTGTACGCACATATGCAGGAACCATTGTTAATCCGGCTAATTTGGAAGCTTTAAAACGACGCTCTCCACTGATAATCTGATAACGATTGTCTGCTACTTTGCGTACTGTTATAGGCTGTATAATGCCTTGTTGAAGGATTGATTCAGCTAGTTCATTCAAAGCACCTTCGTCGAATTCTGTACGAGGCTGAAAAGGGTTGGCTTCTATTTGATTTAAAGCAATCGAAGAAACAGAACCCACCATTGCTTTTGGCGTATCGATGCTCGCTGTTGTATTATTTACTGATGTTGTGTCAGGAGTATCACCTAATATTGCACTAAGTCCTTTTCCTAATCCTGATTTTTTTGTCGACATGTTTATTTTAAACTATAATTAATTATCCGATACTTTTAATTTGTCCATCACTTCATCGGTCATGATTTTATCTTCTGATGCAATGTTAGTCATGTTGTTTTTCTGAAGAATTTCACGAGCTAAATTCAAGTAGTTAATAGCTCCTTTACTTGATGCATCGTGCATGATAATACTTTCTCCAAAGCTTGGTGCTTCACCTAATTTTGTTGTGCGTTGAATAATTGTATCAAAAACTAAATCCTGGAAATGTGTTTTTACTTCTTCTACTACTTGATTTGATAAACGTAAACGCATATCGTACATCGTTAATAAAATTCCTTCAATTGATAATTCAGGATTTAATCTCGTCTGTACAATTTTAATTGTGTTTAATAATTTACCTAATCCTTCTAAGGCGAAGTATTCACACTGAACAGGAATAATTACCGAATGCGCTGCTGTTAATGCATTGATGGTAATTAAACCTAAAGAAGGAGAACAATCGATAATGATGAAATCAAAGTCTGCTGATATTTTTTCAAACACCTGCTTCATCATATGCTCGCGGTTCGTTAATTGAATCATTTCAATTTCAGCACCGACTAAATCGATATGAGAAGGAAGTAAATATAAGTTCGGAGTTTTTGTTTCAAGTATAATATCTCCAGGAGCTACATCATTAATGATACACTCGTAGATTGATGTCTTTACTGTACGCGGGTCGAAACCAACACCAGATGTTGAGTTGGCCTGTGGATCTGCATCAACCAATAGCGTTTTATATTCTAAAACTGCAAGACTAGCTGCTAAGTTGATAGCAGAAGTTGTTTTTCCAACTCCACCTTTTTGATTTGCGATTGCAATAATTTTTGCCATTTGCTATTGTGATTTTTCGTTTTTTAAATTGTTTTTGTCTCGCCGATATTCAACAAGTGTAAGTCGATACCCGCCATTTGAAATTTAGCTGTTGCTTCTACTTTATCGATGGTAATATAACCAAAGGTGTCGTAGTGCATACCAATAATATTTTGACATTTGATAAACTCCGATGCAATCAAAGCATTATCAATTCCCATTGTAAAGTTGTTACCAATCGGAAGGAAAGCGAAATCGATGCTCTTATAATCTCCAATCAGTTTCATATCGTATGTCAATGCGGTATCACCTGCATAATAGAAATTACCATCAGCACTTTCAATCAAAAAGCCCATCGGATTTCCACCATATGTACCATCGGGCATAACACTACTATGAACGGCTACTACACATTTTACTTTGAACTTCGTTCCATTGTCATCCGCATCAAAGAACCAATGTCCTCCAATATTCATTGGATGTCCTTTGGTAGCACCTTGCTTACTTAACCAATCTACAATTTCGTAATTGGAAACGACCGTTGCATCGTTTTGTTGTGCTAATAAAACAGCGTCTGCAATATGATCGTAATGTCCATGTGAGATTAAAATGTAATCCGCTTTTACATCGCTGATATTGATGCCACTCGCTTTTTCATTGGGTGTAATAAAAGGATCAAACAAAATAGTCTTTTGTCCGATTTTTACTGAAAAACATGAATGCCCGTAATAAGTTATTTCCATAGAATAATTCTGCCTTTCGACAACGAACAAAGATAAGAAACGGGGAGGGGCTTAACTAATGTTTTTTACTTCAAACAGAAAAAACAATGAACAAAAGCAGGGGTATTTATTAACAATTCAAATTCGGTACTAACGCACCAATGTTACATATCCTTTTCTCTTGATGTCGATGAAACTTCCAGAATCATATCCTTTGTATTTCAGGACGTAATAATAAATACCTTCGGTAGCTTCTTTGCCATTAAACGAACCGTCCCAGGCAATATCAGGATTATCACTAGAAAAAACCACCTGACCAATACGATTATAAATAGTAAAATTGGCTGTAAAGTCTGTACAGTTATAACTGTAGTTAAAGGTTTCATTTTTATTATCTCTGTTTGGAGAAAAAGCAGTTGGGATATAAACCAAGCAATTACATATTTCTAAAATAACATTCACAGAGTCAGCATCGCTGCCACATTGGTTTTTCGCCAATACATAGTACAATCCTGGTTGGTTAGGCTGTATGGTTGAAGAAGTTGAACCATCCGACCATTGATAAGATGCGCCATAATTATAAGCATTTAACAAATAGGGTTGCCCATAGCATAGAATAGTATCTTCTCCTAGTTCAACAACTGGTTGTTCTTGCTGATCAATGACAAGAGTATCTCTTCCAATACAAGCACCAACCTGCACATTTACTGAATAAGTCCCCGGGTCATAAACAAAATAGTATGCATTGGTGCTTCCATCTTGCCAAACATATTTGGCATTTGGAGTAGTAGCATCTAAAAACAGCGGAATACCTTTACATAAGGTCGTATCATTTCCAAAGTTGATTACAGGAACAGGGTCAAATATTAAATCAACCTGATCAGTTCCAGTACAGCCTGCATCTGTTACTTCTACAATATAATTACCGGTAGTCGTAGCGACTAAACCTGAATTAGTACTTCCATCTTGCCACAAATAAGTCGCATTGGGCCAGAAGGCGTTTAATGTAATATTTTGGCCTTGGCAAAAAGAAGCGTTGGCTCCTAAATTAACATCAGGAATTTGTATCCATGTAGCATTAACAGTATCAATCCCAATGCATCCTTGTGCATCAGTAACGGTAACAATCACTTCTTCTGTACTGTCCACCACATAATTAATCCCAGTACTGCCGTCGCTCCATAAATAATTA
This sequence comes from Bacteroidota bacterium, assembly GCA_947447155.1. Taxonomy (GTDB): domain Bacteria; phylum Bacteroidota; class Bacteroidia; order AKYH767-A; family OLB10; genus CAINEC01. The sequence goes on from CANFIN010000002.1 coordinate 78,854, forward strand.
AAAGTGTTCGATGTTCCAGGATTTAGTAATTGAGTAGTACCTTCACATAAATTAAAGTTACTTCCTAAATTCGGCTGTGGACTAGTTAAAATCTGAATTGTTTTTCTACAGGTATCACCGATGCCACCGGTATAAGCAATCATGGTTATTGTATAAGATGTAGGATTACTAAAAATGTGGGTTGTGAAAGTGCCTGATGTAAAGTTAGCTGTTCCACTATTGACATCACCAAAGTCCCAACGAACAGAGTCTGGGGTAGTACTTATTAAATTGAATTGAGTTGTTGCCGAGTAGCATGTGTCCGAATATGAAAAATCGGATGTTCCAGCCCAAATCATAGTAGACCTAACAAGCAAAACAATCAATACAATGAATATTTTTTTGGGATTTATTATTCTCACAACACAAAAATCAAAAAAATACTTCGGTAATCAAATTTTTTCTGAACTATATAATGCACAAACTACTATTTTTGGGAAAATTTCAAAACCATGAGAAACAGAGTTTTAATACTGACGATTTTACTTATATCGTCATTAACAGGTTATTCGCAAAGTAAATTAACCTATGATACAGTGCCTGGTGATCCTTTGCATGCGCGTATTTACACCTTAGAAAATGGAATGAAGGTTTACCTTTCTGTTTATAAAGACGCCCCTCGTTTTCAATCGATGATTGGTGTAAAAGCAGGAAGTAAATATGACCCTGTTGATCATACAGGTTTAGCCCATTATTTAGAACATATGCTATTTAAAGGAAGTGATAAATATGGTACGCAAGAATATGCTAAAGAGGCACCTTTACTAGACAGTATTGAAGCGCTCTATGAGTTATATGGAGCAACAAAAGATAGTCTTAAGCGAAAGGAAATCTATCATCGAATTGATTCTGTATCGGGTGTAGCAGCTCAATTTGCAATTCCAAATGAATTTGATAAAATGATGGCGGCATTAGGTGTTAATGGTGTGAATGCATTTACATCCAATGAACAGACTGTTTATGTAAATAATGTCCCATCTAATCAGTTAGAAAACTTCTTTCATGTAGAAGTAGAGCGTTTTCGTAATCCTCAAATGCGTTTATTTCATACCGAGTTAGAAGCTGTTTATGAAGAAAAGAACAGAGGGCTTGATAACGACGGTCGTAAAGTATTTGAAGCTTTGTATGAAGGATTGTTTCCAACTCATCAATATGGAACACAAACAACAATTGGAACAATTGAGCATTTAAAGAATCCTTCAATCACAGCTATTAAGAAATACTTCCATACTTATTATGTTCCTAACAATATGGTAATTGCGTTAAGCGGCGACTTCAATCCGGATCAGGCTATTAAAGTAATCAACGAAACATTTGGACAAATGAAGTCAAAAGAGGTTCCTGTTTATAATCCTCCAGTAGAAAAATTAATCAAACAACCTATTATAAAAGAAGTATATGGACCCGATGCTGAAAGTATAACTTTAGGTTATAGATTTCCAGGCGCTGCTGCATCAGATATCGATGTATTAACAATGGTTGATATGATTTTATCAAACGGTCAGGCGGGGTTGTTAGACTTAAATTTAAACAATGCACAAAAGGCAATTGGTGCGAGCAGTTCGGTAGATGTGATGAAAGATTATTCTATTCACATGCTTTCAGCTCGTCCGCGTGAAGGCCAATCATTAGAAGATTTAAAAAAGCTATTGTTGGATCAAGTAATGGAAATTAAAATGGGCAACTTCCCTGATTGGTTAATTCCTGCAATTGTTTCTAACATGAAATTGGATTTAGCAAAACGTTATGAAGACAATAATAACCGCACAATGGATATGATTGATGTGGAAGTTACAGGGGTTGACTATAAATCAGCGGTTCAACGATTAGACCGTTTAGCAAAAATTAATAAAACGCAATTGGTTCAGTTTGTCCGCGATTGGTATGGTGATAATTATGTGGTGGTGTATAAGCGTACTGGAGAAGATAAAGATGTGATTAAAGTAGTAAAGCCATCTATCACACCTGTAAAAATGAATAACAATGTTCAAAGTGAATTTCTTAAATCTGTAATCAATAATAAGGCTCCAGCTGTGTTACCTGTTTTTGTGGATTATACTAAGACTATTAAATCGGGTTCACTGAAAAGTGGTGTAGCTGTTTACTCAGTAGAGAATAAAGAAAATGGAACATTCGATTTGAATTTCACAATTCCTGTAGGAACGAATCAAGATCCTAAATGGGGTATAGTTGCAGAATATTTCAAATATCTTGGAGCTGGTAAATATAGTAGTGCTCAATTAAAAGAAGAGTTTTATAAATTGGGATGTGACTATAGTGCTCGTTCTTCAGAAGATGAAATTACGTTTAATGTAAATGGATTAAATGAAAATCTGAATGTATCAGTAGGTTTAATAGAACAATTATTTAAAGCACCAACAGCTGACGAACAAGCATTAACTAATTTAATAGATGATCTGATTAAGCGACGTGGGAATGCAAAATTGAATAAGAATGTTATTCTTGGACAAATGCAAAACTACGCGAAGTTCGGACCTATGTCACCTTCAACGAATGTTTTGAGTGAAGCTCAGTTAAAAGCACTAAAGGCATCTGAATTGGTTTCGATGTTGGGAACTGCATTCGGGTATAAGCATTATATTGATTATTACGGACCATCTACTAACGCAGATGTTGTAACCATGATGAATAAACAACATCTTGCAAAAGGTGGATTAAAAGAGGCTCCAGCTGGGAAACAATTTACGGAACAAACGGCCGATGCTCCAAAAGTATTTGTTGTTGATTATGAGATGAAGCAAGCAGAAATAGTATTTATGTCGAAGGGTGGATTATTTGATGTTCAACAATTACCAAAAGCATTTTTATACAATCGTTATTTTGCAGGAGGAATGGCATCGCCTGTATTCCAAACTTTGAGAGAAAGTAAAGCTTTGGCGTATTCTGTTTCGTCTCGCTATGCAACACCTAATATGAAAGATCGCTCTTTCTTTAACACTGCTTATATTGGTACGCAAGTAGACAAATTGCCTGAAGCTACAGCAGGCATGATGGAATTATTACGCGATATGCCTTTGAATGAAAAAGGATTTGCCAATGCAAAAGATGGAGCTGTGCAGCAGATTGAAACCACTCGTATTACGAAAGGTAATTTATTAGTATCCTTCCATTCGAATGATAAATTAGGAATCAACTTCGATTACCGAAAAAATATCTACGACGGAATTAAAAATATGTCTTTAGCAGAAGTGAATAATTTCCAGATAGAGAAAATCAAACCTATGACTTATACATTAGTTGTATTAGGTAAACAAGACAAACTAAACATGACTGAATTAGGGAAGTACGGTAAGATTCAAGTTTTAAAATTGGAAGATATTTTTGGATATTAATATCGAAAGCAAAATCTGATATTATTTCATAATTAGTTTTTATCAACAAATGCCCGGGAATTTAATATCCTGGGCATTTGTTTTATGCTCATTTTTTTATTCAGTACTATTTTCGCGCCTCATTTTTTACACGCGGAAATATGTCAAGTGATATAATAATTTATAAATCTCCTAATGGAGAAACTCAAATAGATGTTCAATTTGAAGGGGAAACATTTTGGCTCAATTTGAATCAGATTTCAAAGTTGTACAACAAAGATAAATCTGTTATTTCTAAACATTTAAAGAATATTTACATTGAAGGGGAGCTTGATAAAAAGGCAACTGTTGCAAATTTTGCAACAGTTCAAAAGGAGGCAAATCGAAAAGTTAGCAGATCGATTGAATATTTTAATCTTGACGCAATTTTATCAGTTGGTTATCGCGTAAACTCTAAAACAGGGACTCAATTTCGTCAATGGGCAACACAGAGATTGAGAGATTATTTAATTAAAGGATATGCATTAAATGAAAAAAGGCTAAATCAGTATTGATATTCATTAAACATTATTGCTTCCTTCGACTTCGCTCAGGAAGCTGGTGTTATTAGTAGTTTGCCGAGCGGAGTCGAGGCAAATATCAGCAGATTAATTACTCTTTGCACTTAGCAAATCAGATGAAATCGAAACAGTAAAAAGACTATTGGTAAGCGTGCTAAACAGAAATATGAACTAGATTAGGTTTTATTTCCCAGCTTTCTTTTTCTCTTGCTTCTTAAAATATTTTCTAAAGAAAATATTTCCCTGAAGTGCCTTCATATTTTCGTCTAAATGATAGGTGCTTTCCTTTAAATTAAACATCATCGATTTCATATCGTTGGCCATAACAGTATCTCTTGCTAAAACTCCTAATGAACCTGGTGTCATGTTTAAGTCCTTCATAAATTCATGCATATGATGAAGTGCTAGCTTTGCAGTGTCAGATGCATCGTTTAATTTACTTAACAACGATTCCATTTCATTAGCAATCGAATCTTGAACTAATAACTTACCAGCACTTCCTTTTCCAGCTTTGATATCTCTTACAATTTGCTCTGCATCCGAAGATAAACGATTGGCATTGTTTGCCGTACTTTCAAGTTTATCGATAGTAGAAAGCATTTGATGAGCAGCTCCAGTGTCCGATAATAACGACCATAATGCATTGCTTGCATTAATACGTTTAGTAATGTTTTTTAAATCATTGGTAATATCGAGAACATTATCATTGGTGTTGTTTAAAGTACGAATCATTTGATCACTCGCAATAGGTGTAATCGATTGTATTGTATCATTGTTATCAATAGGAGGTGCAGCTACTTGATTCGGATTGATATTTACAAGCTTATTTCCCATCAAACCATCTGAACCTACATCTGCAATTGCATTTTTACAAATAAATCGTTTGGAGTCTTCTTCAATTTGAATAGAAACAATTACAGTCGAATCGTTAATGATTTTCACTGCACTCACATTTCCAATATCAATTCCTGCAAAGCGAACATTGTTACCAGCTCTAAGTCCATCAATGCTATGAAAAACAGCATAAATAGTTGTAGTCTTAGAAAACATATGCTTTTTATTGCCAATGTAATAGAGTGATACAATCAGTAATACTAAACTAACAGTAACGAATATACCTAATTTAAAATTTGAATATTTACTTTTCATAATGCGGCGAAGAATGGTTTTAATTGAGGGTCATCTGATTTCATTAGCTCATCAAAAGTGCCCATTGCATAGCGTTCACCATTAATTAAAATAATTACGCGGTTGGCAACTGTTCTGGCACAATCCATATCATGAGTAATAATTATGGATGATGTTTTATAATTGTTTTGCACTTGTAAAATTAATTCACTTATTTCTCTACTTGTTACAGGATCCAAACCAGTCGTTGGTTCATCATATAACATAATTTCTGGTTTTAATATAAGTGTTCTTGCTAGTCCAATCCGTTTTCTCATTCCTCCAGATAATTCAGAAGGCATCAAATCGACAGCACTCTCTAATCCAACATTCGCTAATGCTTCCATGACTAAATCGTCCACTTCTTTCTGATTTAAATTAGGATGATGTCGTTTTAATGGAAACTCTAAATTATCTCTCACAGTCATTGAATCATAAAGTGCGCTACTTTGAAAAAGGAAACCTATTCTCGTTCTTAATTCATCTAACTCAACAACAGATAAATCAGCTACTTCTTGTCCAAATACTTTAACACTTCCATTATCCGGATAAAGTAATCCAACCATGCATTTAATCAATACCGATTTTCCTGATCCTGATTTTCCTAATACAACCAAGTTCTCGCCCTTTTGCAAGTCCATATTAAATCCTTTCAGGACATGATTATTCCCAAATGATTTAATTAGATTTTGTGTTATGACAACTGACTCTTCTTTCATGATTAAGTATAACCTAACATATCTGCAATTTGCACTGCAATTAAATCCATAATAAATACTACCAGCGATGAAACAACTACAGCAGAGTTTGCTGCTATCCCGACACCTTCAGTTCCTTTATTAGAATAATATCCTTTGTAACATCCAATAATTCC
>CANFIN010000003.1 GCA_947447155.1 Bacteroidota bacterium
ACAAGACCAGCTATATTTATCCCTAATCTTCTGGCAATTGAAGAGCGGACTTGCTCATAGCTTAAAAACTCCCCCTCAATTTCAGAAGACTTAACAACATCCATCGTTAATGAAGTAAGAACGGTTTCGTTTTTATGAGAAAACCCAAGTGCATTCATATGGCCAATCAATAGGCCTTGCTTGATTCTAACTTGTCCAAAAACAGAGGAAATAGATCGATGCTCCCAATATAAATCAGGCCACTGCTCGTATTCATAGATATACCTTTTCATTGCTAAACAGAAATAAAAAACAAAGATACAAATTATTCACCGCAAATATACGGTGAATAACCAACTTTTTCACCGCATGAAAATTCTATTCAGAATCTAGAAATTATACCCCAACGTGAAGATATACTCGAACGCCCAGAAATGATGATGCGCTCGACCTTGATAAGGTAACAATGCAGATGTATAATTCACGAAAGAAAACTTCGCTTCATTCTCAAAGAAAATACGGTGGTGAAAATCGTATCGTATTCCTCCATCAATGCCAATGATATATCCCGCCACATGAAACTGATCATCGCGACGAAGTCCATTGATGGTACAATCAGTCCTTGGGAAAACAAACCCTCCTCCTGCCCTACCTATCAAACTTAACCAATGTACACCATTTCCACTGTGTAAAATATTCTTGCGCTTAGTTGCCATGAACATGGCGAAGTTTGCACCGTTAGTATGTTCGAATGCTAAGAATGGTTTTCCAACAATTGTATCTTGATCATACTCCTTACCAAAGAATTTACCTTTCATGTGAACTGTTTGTCCATCTATCATTACATATTTCGCATGATCATAATTAATTTCAAATCCCCAATCACGCTTAGCACCACCAAAAAATCCGATGCGAAAAGAATATTGCGGAATTGCTAAATCAGTAGAGAAAATATCACGAATCCCAGGACGGTCTTCGGCCTTTGCATCTTTAATTACAAAATCGTAGTTGCCATTTCTGCGACTATCACTAAAGTGAATATCGCTCTTTGTATACCAATCTAAATTATAGCCCCACGACAAATACCAATTGTATTTTGCAGTTTTGAATTTATAAGGACTCGATGCAGTGACTGCCTCTTGTGCATTAAGATTAATCGTTTTAATTACTAATAACAATAATGCAAGAATTGAGATACGTTTCATAGCGGCAAAATTAAACGATTATGGCATTTGAAAAATATTTAGCCGCTGATATTTATCGCTCATCAAATTAAGCTGTATTTTTAAACCATGGAGAATTATCAAATTGCCGATTTATTAAAAGATATTGCTCGATTAATGGAGCTTCACGGGGAGAATTCCTTTAAAATAAAATCGTATCAGAATGCAGCTTTTAAATTAGATCGTTTAACCACCCCGATTTATGGATTATCCAAAGAAGAACTAGAAAACATAGATGGAATCGGGAAAAGTTTAAGTGCTAAACTCGCTACCTACTTTACTACAGGAGAAATTGAAGATTATCAAAAATTAATCAATGAAACTCCTGAAGGTGTGTTAGACATCATGCATGTAAAAGGAATTGGTCCTAAGAAAACCTCCATCATCTGGAAAGAAATGGGAATCGAATCATTGGGCGAATTACTCTACGCCTGCAATGAAAATCGCTTGATAGAAGTCAAAGGCTTTGGAGCTAAAACCCAACAACAAGTAAAAGAAGCTGTACAGTACAAGCTCGCAAGCAAAGGTTATTTTCATTTTGCTACTGCTGAACAACTTGCAGAAAACATATTTAAAAAAATAAAAAATCTACAAGGTCTATCATGGAATTACTGCGGCGACTTCAGAAGAAAATGTGAAATTTTACAACGTGTTGAAATCATTATTAAAAACAGTTTTGCTGATGAATTCAAGAATCTGCTTCTCGCAAACAAAGAAATATCCTTACTGAATTCCGAAGAAAAAAAGATTGAATACAATACTACAATCGGGCTTCCTATAAATATCACCATAGTTCCTGATGAGCATTTCGTATTTGAAACATGGAAGCAAACTGGCAGCGAAAAACATCTTGCTTTTTGCTTGGAGAACAAATCCAGTATTGATATAACGGGTTGCCTATCCGAAGAAGAAATTTACAAGAAACTCTCGCTTCCGTATTACATTCCTGAATTGCGCGAAGGTATTTTAGAATTAAAATTTTCATCTTCCGCATCGACGCCGACATTTATTGAATATTCCGATTTAAAAGGTTGTTTACATAATCACAGCACCTACAGTGACGGAATTCATTCTTTACGCGAAATGGCGCTAGCAGCACGCGATTTAGATTTACAGTATTTCGGAATTTGCGATCACTCTAAGAGTGCAGGATATGCGAACGGACTTCAAATTGAACGTGTACTTCAACAACATCAGGAAATTAATTCGTTAAATGAAGAACTTGCGCCATTCAAAATTTTTAAAGGTATTGAAAGCGATATTCTTTCTGATGGCAATCTTGATTATCCAGAAGATATATTAGCATCCTTTGATTTCATCGTAGCATCAGTCCATTCAGGGTTGAAAATGGATGAAGAAAAAGCAACAACACGGTTAATTAAAGCAATTGAAAATCCCTATACTACCATCCTCGGACATCCAACGGGAAGATTGTTACTAGCCCGTAAAGGATACCCTATCGATCATAAAAAAGTAATTGATGCCTGCGCTGAAAACAACGTGGTGATTGAATTAAATGCACATCCTTACCGATTAGATATCGATTGGCGCTGGATAGATTACTGCATGGAGAAAAATGTTATGATTTCGATTAATCCCGATGCGCACGAGACTTCTGGCCTACTCGATATGCATTATGGTGTATGTGCAGCACGCAAAGGTGGACTCACGAAAGAATTTACATTTAACGCATTTACGTTAGAAGAAATTAACAATTGGTTTCAGAAAAAGAAAAGTCGTTGATTTTATTTGAATAATTTCTTTCCGTATATTTAGAAAATAAAATTTTCACAATGCCAATTATCAATTCGGTACTTTCCTGGTTCATGATGCAACGCAATCATCAGATTGAGACGTTCATGCGTTATCCGAATGAAGTGCAAGAAGATTTATTAAAAAAACTAATTGGCTTTGCCCGACATACCGAGTTTGGACAGAAATATGATTTTTCTTCCATAACAACTTCAGATGAATTTAGAAATCGTGTTCCATTACAAGACTACGAATCACTCAAGCCTTATATCTTCCGATTAAAAAATGGTGAGCAACAATTACTATGGCCATCAGAAATAAAATGGTTTGCTAAATCATCAGGAACTACATCAGATAAATCTAAATTTATTCCGGTTAGTCCAGAGTCGTTAGAAGACTGTCACTATAAAGGCGGAAAAGATTTATTATGTATTTATTTTCATAATAACCCAGAGACAAAACTATTCGATGGAAAACTGCTTTCACTTGGAGGAAGTCATCAGATTAACGCTACCGACAGTGATTCATTTTATGGCGATTTAAGTGCGATCTTAATTGAGAATTTACCTTTCTGGATTCAATTATTTCAAACGCCTGATAGAACCATTGCATTGATGGATGAGTGGGAAGCAAAAATTGAGAAGATTGCTTTAGCCACCATGAATGAAAACGTCACGAACCTGAATGGCGTACCTTCATGGACGTTAGTACTACTCAAAAGAGTATTAGAACTTAGTGGTAAAAACAACATTTTGGAAGTATGGCCCAACCTTGAACTATTTGTTCATGGTGCTGTTAATTTTAGTCCGTACCGCGACCAATTTAAAAAACTAATTCCTCGCGATGATATGTATTATCTCGAGACCTATAATGCATCAGAAGGATTTTTCGGTATACAAGACCAACGCAAATCAGATGAAATGTTATTGATGCTTGATTACGGAATTTACTACGAGTTTATTCCGATGAACGAATGGAATAATGAAAATCCAAAGACCTTAACATTAGATGAAGTACAACTGCATCAGAATTACGCTATCGTAATTACAACTAATGCAGGATTGTGGAGATACAAGATTGGGGATACCATTTGCTTCACTTCTTTAAGTCCGTATCGAATAAAAATCACTGGACGTACTGCACATTTTATCAATGCGTTTGGAGAAGAATTAATTATTGATAATGCAGAGAAGGCGTTATTTGAAGCCTGCATTGCAACAGGATCTCATATTAAAGAATACACTGCAGCACCAGTTTATTTTTCGGATGATGCATCGGGAGCACATGAATGGTTAATTGAATTTGATGCAGCGCCGAATGATTTGAACGACTTTCGTAACAAGCTAGACGAAGCATTGAAAAAATTAAACAGCGATTACGAAGCAAAGCGTTATAAAGACAAAGTTTTGAATGCACCAATTGTAAAATCATTACCTGCGGGAAGTTTTTATAAATGGATGAAATCAAGAGAGAAATTAGGTGGACAACATAAGGTGCCTCGCCTTTCTAACAACCGAACTTTTGTAGATGAAATTATAAAACAATGTTTCGAAATTATCTAATCTCCTTTTTAATTATCTGTTGTCTGCTTTGTGGATTTGAAAGTCGAGCACAAACCGATAGTATTTTAAATGTTGTCGATTTTTCAATAGATGGATTTGAAAACCTATATGTAGCAAAGAAAAATTCAGAGTTTCTAAAGATCAATTCAGAAGGTAAAACACTAAGAGTAAATAGTCGTAAGGACCTTGGAGCACCAACAAGCATCAATGCCGAAAACCCACTTCGCATTTTAATTTTTTATCGGGAGCAAGGATGGTTGATTGTAGCAGATAATCAGCTTGCCTTTCAGTTTGAAATCGATTTAAAGCAAATTGGCTTTACTGACCCTACCCTTACAGCCAACTCCTTTGATGGAGGCATCTGGGTATTCGACCGAGGGAATGGAACCTTGAATAAAATCATGTTGAGTGCAACAGGAATCCAAACTGCTGGTACTATCGACTTACGTCAGATATTATTTACGGAATTAAATCCACAGCGACTAATTACAGATGGGAATTACTTACTTCTAAGTAATAATAGTACACTTTATGTATTTGATCGCTATGGGACCTATATTCGTAAAATCGAACTAGACGACGAACCTATAAGTCTGAATATCGAGGGAACACAAGTGAATGCATCCACTCACAAAAGTGTATATTCCTGCGATATCAGATACTTGTCAGAGCCGTCTAAATTTGAGGCAATGAAACAAACAGCTATGCGAAAATCAGCAGTCACAAGGAGTAAGTTATATGAATTAACACCTCGAGATGTTTTAAAGATTTCTCCCTCGGGAAAATAACTTATTAACATTTTTTTGGAGAGTAGTAAATACCGATTATTTTTGAAACGAGGAAGGAATTTTCCTTTATCCAATCAAATCAAAATTTTACTCCATTGGCAACACAACAGAAAGGTTTACATATTGCAATTGCAGGCAATATTGGTTCAGGAAAGACAACGCTTACCAGTTTATTAGCAAAAAATTTAAAATGGGAACCTCATTTTGAAGATGTAGATGACAATCCGTATTTAAATGATTTCTACGAGGACATGCAGCGTTGGTCATTTAACCTTCAGATTTATTTCTTGAATAGTCGTTTCAATCAGGTTGTAAATATTCGTAAATCTACCAAGACTATAATACAAGACAGAACGATCTACGAAGATGCTTACATATTTGCGCCTAACTTACATGCGATGGGTTTAATGACTACACGTGATTTCAATAATTACATGGAGTTGTTTAATTTGATGTCGACTTTTATCGCGCCTCCAGATTTAATGATTTATTTAAGAGGAAGCGTTCCTGCGTTAGTGAATCAAATTCAGAAGCGCGGACGTCCTTATGAAAACTCTATTCGTTTAGATTACTTAAAGCGTTTGAACGAGCGCTACGAAGCATGGATATCGCAATACGAAGCTGGTAAGTTATTGGTGATTGATATTGATGATATCAACTTTGCTGAAAATCCTGAGCACTTAGGAATGGTGATCAATAAAATTAATGGTGAGTTGAACGGATTGTTTTAATAGCCTAAGCGCATTCCTTTTCACAAACTTCTATACACGTAAATCACCACTTCTATGAAGCATAAAATAAAAGTGCTGCTTACCCTTATTCAATATTTTGGTATCTGGCATGGATTAAAGCTTCAACTGCAATTACTAACTGGGAATACAAATTCTATTAAGCTACCTAATTACAAACACGCTTTTTCGCTAAGAAAAAACACATCTGATAAATCAACTTTTGAGCAGGTGTTTTTAAATAACGAGTATCATCTTGATTTTATTAAAAATCCTAAGGTCATAATTGATGGAGGCGCTAACATCGGACTCTTTACTATCAAAATGAAAAAGGATTTTGAAGATGCTAAAATTATTTGCATTGAGCCTGACACTGATAATTTCGAAACCCTTCAACACAATCTTAAAAATTACGATTCGATTTTTTTTGAAAATGCAGGTCTTTGGAATAAAGATACAATGCTAAAAGTGTACGACAAATACAACTGCGGCAAATGGGGAATGGTAGTTGAAGAAGATATTGCTAACGGAAATATTCATGCCCTTTCAATTGAATCGTTGATGGATAAATATCAACTTACGCACATCGACATTTTAAAAATCGATATTGAAACAAGTGAGAAGCAGCTGTTCTCCGACAATTATTCCAAATGGCTTCCGAAGGTAAAGACCATTATTATAGAACTCCATGACCGAATGGATGCAGGATGTGCTAAATCATTTTTCAAAGCAATCAATAATTGCTATACTAATTATACATATTCTACGTTAGGAGAAAATGTAATTATTACCAACATTGATTTAGTATAACAACTGCTAATCTTTTCAAATGAAAAACCTAATTCTACTTACTTTAACTACTTTATTTGTTTTAGTAATCCTTAGCCCTGAAAAAAAGCCGACAGTTAATATTCCAGAAGGAATGGCCTCAACGGATAGTCCCAATGATTTATTTGAAGGAGAATCTTCCGATTCAACTGAAATCGATGAAAGTGTTTTGGATAATTTTGACTGGAAAACCAATGTAACGGATAAAATATCGACGATGACATTAATGACTCCTTTTGCAAAAAATCCAGAAGCAGAAAAAGAGCTGTTTTTTATGTCTATTGAAAAACAAAAAGGCAAAAACTTCAAACCATCATTAGTATTTACCGTACCGCCAAGTATTAATATTAAAAAAGGACTTGATTTTCAATTTCTACAAATGACTCAAATTGATGATATCGATACCACAATCGTAGATTCAGATGGTCCTTTGCATCTTGAGTTAAGACAATATAAAGAAGGTGATGTAAGTGCTGTTTTAGAAGGTGGCGCTCTGGTATTACCGAATGGAAATACTTATGACTTTATTAAAAAGTGTAATGCTTATAATCAATTAATGGTAAGCTTTCAGTATAGAAGTGGAGAACAAAAAAGTATTTTAATTCAACTAATTACTTTTACTGAGAATTATCGAAAAATTGAGTAACCTAATTATACTCCTACCGTCTTTCTTTTAAACTCACTCGTAAAATGGAATTCCACTTCAGGATGATTCTTGATCATTTGATCTAACATCCATTGTGAGTCGGCCAGATAAACCAACAAGCCATCTTTATCGATGGCCACCTGATGCTGTCGAAACTTCACGAATTCATCGAGCTTGTTTTTATCGGAAGACGTAACCCAACAAGCCTTGTAAACATTCATCGCATTGAACTTACAAGAAGCGCCATATTCATGCTGTAAACGATATTGAATTACTTCGAACTGAAGTTCTCCAACAGTGCCAACAATTTTACGAGTACCACCGCCCATAATAAATAACTGCGCAACACCTTCATCAGTTAGCTGTGTAATTCCCTTATCAAGCTGCTTTGTTTTCATCGGATCGGTATTAATCAACTCCTTGAAAATCTCTGGTGAGAAACTCGGAATACCTTGAAACATTAAATCCTCTCCTTCGGTAAGTGTATCGCCGATTTTAAAGTTTCCTGAATCGTATAAACCAATTACATCTCCAGGGTATGCTTCATCAATGATATTTTTACTCTGACCTAAGAAGGTTGCTGGATTATTAAAGCGCATGTCTTTATCCAAACGCACATGATGGTAAAACTTACTACGTTCAAACTTTCCGCTACACACGCGCAAGAACGCTATACGATCACGATGACGAGGATCTAAGTTCGCGTGAATTTTAAAAACGAATCCAGAGAATTTATTTTCTGTTGGAATTACTTCACGCTTATCTGTTGGACGAGTACCAGGATTAGGAGCAATCTCAATAAATGTATCGAGCATTTCCTTCACTCCGAAATTATTAATAGCAGAACCAAAAAATACAGGTGCTACTTCTGCTGATAAATAAGTTGAACGATCAAAATCTCCATAAACACCCTCTATCAAATCAACATCTTCACGAAGTTGAGTTGCATATTGCCCCGCTAACTGATCAATCATCGGATCATTCAAATCGGTAATCGCTATGCCCTCTGGTTTTTTATCACTTCCTGGAGTAAACGTATACAAGCTCTTGTCAAATAAATTATAAACCCCTTTAAAAGTAGAGCCCACACTGATAGGCCAACTCAAAGGACGAACTTTAATTTTTAACTTCTCTTCTAATTCATCCAACAAATCGAAAGGATACTTTCCTTCGCGATCCATCTTGTTTACGAAAATGATTACTGGTGTATCGCGCATACGACAAACCTCCATCAATTTATAGGTCTGTTCCTCTACCCCTTTCTGACAATCTACAACCAGAATTACTGAGTCGACAGCCGTAAGTGTGCGATACGTGTCTTCCGCGAAGTCTTTGTGACCAGGAGTATCCAAAAGTGTAATAAGCGTATCATTATACTCGAAGTTCATTACGGAAGTCGCAACGGAGATACCTCTTTGTCGCTCAATCTCCATAAAGTCGGAGGTTGCACTCTTCTTTATCTTATTCGACTTCACCGCACCTGCTGTCTGAATAGCCCCTCCAAACAAAAGAAACTTCTCTGTTAACGTGGTTTTTCCAGCATCGGGGTGACTGATGATAGCAAAGGTTCTGCGCTTCTGAATTTCCTGATTTACACTCATACCATTAATTGATAGGCAAATTTACAATTTGTTAGGCACAATGCCATTCAACTGCAATGATTATCTTTGAACTTCAATTTTGAACCTATGAAAAATTTATCGATTGCCTTAAATGTCGTTTTATTATTTGCCGTTGGATTTTTATACTATAAAGTTTATAGTTCTGAGGATGCTACTCCTGTTATTTCAGGACAAGCAGCGCAATCGAAAATAGTATATGTGAACTCTGATTCGTTAATGGAAAACTATCCATTGTATCAGACCATTAAAAAGTCGATGGAGAAAAAGCGTGATAGTTTAGACCTTGCTTTTCGTCAAAGAGGAGAAACACTTCAAAAAGAAATTGAAAATTACCAGCAAACCGGTGCTATGCTTTCAGAGGGTGATCGTGCAAAGAAAGAAGAAGATTTAACAAGAAGACAACAGGCTTATGTTTCAGATCGAGATGCTACATTAGAAAAACTATCCAATGAAGAAGATGCTATGACCGACAGCTTACATAACGAACTTATGACGTATGTAAAAGCTTTTAACAAGAAGCATGGATACGATTTTATCTTTGGATATACTCGCGGCGGTGGAATCTTATATACTAATGACTCACTCGATATCACCAAAGCTATAACTATTGGATTTAAAAAGTAATTATTTACTTACTGATTGAACAGGCAAAGTGCCATTTTCAATCTGTTTTACAATCTGCTCAATCATTTGATCTTCGCCTGCGGCATCATATTCTGATTTCAGATTTTCTCCAAATAAACGAGCAAGTCCTTGCCAGAAAAATGCTTGTAATCCACCTCTTAACTCTTTTACCAAAGCATAGCTTGTATTGCCAGTTTCACGATCAATCAACTTAATCAGTATTCGTCCCTGCGTCACCGTTAGATGCTTTAAGTCTTGTTCAAACTGTTCTTTTAACTCACGCTCTGTCTCTTTAATAAATCGTTTTTTCTGACGTTCATTCGTCATGCTAGCAACCTGATCATTGATGTATTTCAACTTCATAGAAGCAAGCTTTGCATAAGGATAGGCTCGCAACACATCGCGACGAAGTTTTAAATACGCTTGCTGACGTGCTGCTGCTTCGGGAGATAACGGAGCAACAATTTCTACTCCTACTAAATAAACTGTTGGAATCGTATCACCATCGATGATAGTTCCAATTAATTTAATCCTTCCATCGGGCATTATCGTCTGCGCTTTGCTAAAAAACGAAATCGCAGCTAAAAGTAGCGTTAGAAAAATCCGATGTCGACAAACAGTTTTCAAGTGTGGCTGAAATTAATTTAACCGATTCAGCTTCCATTTAGAAACGGAACCTGCATTTGTTTGTTGTGATAAAGGTGTATTTTTTTTCGCAGCTGACTTCTGTAAATGATGCGCCATCATTGCTAAAACGGTTGACTCATCTTCGGTAGGGTTTTCAATTAATACATCGGGAGTAAAATAGTGCTTCACAAAATGTGTATCGAAATTTCCACTACGGAAGGCATCATGCTTCATTACAAATTTACAGAATGCTAATGTTGTCTGACAACCCACAATCGTATATTCATCAATTGCGCGAATCATTCGGTCCATTGCTTGTTCACGATTCTCACCCCACACAACTAATTTAGCAATCATCGGGTCATAGTAAATTGGAATGTCCATTCCCTCTTCAAAGCCATCATCTACACGTACACCTGAGCCTTGCGGACGAACATAACGAATTAACTTTCCAATATCAGGTAAGAAATTATTGGCAGGGTCCTCAGCATATACACGTACCTCTATTGAATGTCCATTGATACTTAAATCATCTTGCGTAAATGACAACTTCTCCCCTTGCGCAACTAATATTTGTTCTTTTACTAAATCTTTGCCTGTAATCATTTCCGTTACCGGATGCTCTACTTGTAAACGCGTATTCATTTCCAGAAAATAGAAATTTTTATTTTCATCCAATAGAAACTCTACCGTTCCCGCACCTACGTAGTTACATGCTTTCGCAACCATCACGGCACACTCACCCATCGCTTTTCTAATTTCAGGAGTAAGAACAGAACTTGGCGCTTCTTCCACTACTTTCTGATGACGACGTTGTACAGAACATTCACGCTCGAACAGATACACCACATTGCCATGTGTATCACCCAACACTTGAATCTCAATATGACGCGGAGAACCAACATAACGCTCAATAAAAACAGAACCATCACCAAAAGCAGATTGCGCTTCACTAACTGCACGTTGTAAATTCTCTTCAAACTGATCTGCCGTTTCTACGATGCGCATTCCTTTTCCACCACCACCCGCAGATGCTTTAATTAAAATCGGAAATCCAACAGATGCTGCTACCTTCTTCGCTTCTTCTACATCTGTAATTGCGTAATCTGTTCCAGGTACTAAAGGAATATTGTATTTTTTTGCTGCTGCTTTCGCGGATAGCTTATCCCCCATAATCTCCATCGATTCTGGTGAAGGACCAATCAATGTAATTCCTGCTTCGCGAAGTGCACGTGCAAAAGCCGCGTTCTCACTTAAAAATCCGTAGCCTGGATGAATTGCCTGAGCTCCTGTTTTTTTAGCAGCATCAATAATTTTATCCATTACCAGATAACTTTGATTAGAGGCTGCGGGGCCAATGCAAACGGCTTCATCTGCATAACGCACATGTAATGCATCACGATCAGCTTCTGAATAAACAGCAACGGTTTTAATTCCCATTTCACGCGCTGAACGCATGATACGTAAAGCAATCTCTCCTCTGTTGGCTATTAATATTTTCGTAAATTTCATTGAACACAAATTTGAAGTTCAAAGATAATAATTATCAACTTCAAATTTGTTTGATTAAACGGATTGAACGACTCATAATACTATGTATACAAATTGAAATCTATTCAATAATCAAAAACTCCTATAAGTCGCACTCGAGCCGTGCGGCCCTGAAGTAAATACTTCATGGCTGGCTCCTACTTTTTTCATTAGCAAAAAAAGTAGGCAAAAATGCCACCGCTGTAAAATAATTGCGGAGCTGCTTGCATTCACAACGGTAATAATCGAACTCGCCCTGCAGTTTTTACTACAGGTCTCAAACAACGCTTATTTCTTCTCGTTGTTTATTTCAGCATCTTTTATCCGCAATTCTTTTAAGGCGGACTATTTTTTACAAACAAAAATTAAAACTGTATGCGCTTATGGTCAAACCTTAAACAAACCAATAGCCTGGTGCGGAGTCATTACTGGTATCTTCGATTTTTTAAAATCTTTAGTGTTTCGCGTAACAAATCCACTGATTTTTTTATTGGTCATCATCGAGTGTAAAGTTACAGCATCTTCAAAATCAGAATAACCAGAATTCAAGGAATCATGGATGGCTTCATTCGTTGTTTCAACTGTTTCTGATATAACATGTAGATGACGTAGTGTTTTCACTGCTGCCTGATGATTCATCAGTTTTCGAATTATGTAATAGGTATTATTGTAAGAAACAGCCGTGATATATAATTTAGCTTTACCCTTTTGAGATAGCTCGAATAACTCCGCGACTTCACGAGAAAACGGCTTGCGATCAATGAGAAAATCAATGACCACGCAAGTATCTAAACCGAGATGGATCATTTTAAATGTTTATTGGTTATTGCATCACTTAATGCATCTTTGTAATTAAAATCAGCAGGCGCGTTGACAGAACCTAAAAGCTTCATCACTGCTGGAGAATATTCATCTGCTTGACCATCTTTTATAACGAGGGCATTTAAATAATTTTCTACCAACGATGAAATACTTTTACCATTTTTCTGTGCGTACTTCTTTGCCTTTTCTATGGTGGCCTTATTGACCGTTAAAGTTAGTTTGACATTCATAACACGTATATTTTGTACACCAAAGATACGTATTGATGGATTAAATGTTGTATGCATTTTTAATTTTTTTGGCAAAGCAACAAAAGAAAATTTAGATTATTCGTTTATAAGCATTTACAAACGTTTAACATCAAAAAAAGAAATTAACAAATCGGAGATTATTGAGTTTTCATTCAAAAAATAAAATCCAGACCATTTTAAAAACTAGTCCTTCACACAACGCACAGAAAGCCCATAGGTGTTAATTGCATCATACTTCTGCAAGCTACCATCCATATAATAAAACTGACGACTATATCCACTCCCTGGTCCGAAGGCTGTCGTATTCCAAAAATATCCATCTAAATGAATGAATAAATAATTTCCATTATAACTTCTCCATCCTGAAGGCAAGGCCGAAAATGAACTGCTATTGGTTGCAGATCCGTTAGGTGTTGCCCAATGTGATGTTCCCGTTTCCTTCAACTTCCCTCCAAGCGTTGCGCTCTGCGAACAATAATTACATGAAGTATCTGCTGTAGGTTCTAAATACTTAGCCATACTATTCCATTCCGATTCACTTGGTACATGCCAGTTTGCAGGACAAAGTCCGGCAGGATCAATTACTGTATAATAATTATATAATTTACCATAAATCGAATCATTGACAAGGTCATTATTGTATATCGCATATGCACCTGAAGTAGTAGACGCCCAATCTGTATTAGTTAAGCCCGTTGGAATTGCTGTGCCATTTTTATAATGTCCAGTTTTAAGATTCTCTTTCGTCCAGCATTGATTTCCAATCGTAATTACATTATAAATATTTCCATCCACATCTGTAACGATTGTTTGTCCACCACAACCACCAGCAGAGGCCGCATTCGTAGTAAAATTTACTGAAGGTCCGTAAGCCGTATCAACTGCATTCATTGCAAAAGCACGAACATAGTAAGTAGTAGCCGACGTTAATCCGGTTATATTTCCTTGAAAATTGCTAATTCCTGCTCCGCAAAACACATGTGAATCAGCAATAGTAGGATTAGATGCGGTACTCCAACAAAGTCCTCGACATGTTATAGCACTACCTCCATTCGATGTAATATTACCTCCGCAGATTGCTGTAGTAGCAGTGATATTGGTAACTAGATTAGTTGACAATAAAATAGCAGCAGTGGTTGTAGTAAAACTCACTTGATTACCGTAAGCCGTATCGTTAGCATTAATAGCATACGCACGAACGTAATAAGTCGAATTAGGATTTAGTCCTGTAAGATTACTGCTAAAAATTCCTGTCCCCGTGCTATCGCTAGTATGACTATCAAAATAACTGGGCAATGTATTCATACTCCAGCATACGCCACGTTTTAGAATTGAACTTCCTCCATCACTAGTGATATTTCCACCAGTGGTAGCAGATGTGGAAATAATACTGGAAGCAATAGTTGTGGTTAAGGTAATTGCTAAGGAAACCTTTGTGTTGTTTTCTGCAGGATCATCTTTTTTACATCCAACTGTAAATGCTATTAAAAACAAAATCAAGAGTAAATTTTTCCCAAACCAATTCATATCACAATTTATTAGAGTAAATAATTAATCCTTCAGTTATTTTCTCCTAAACAACGATTATGAATTGAGAATATAATAAGAAGCATTTAATACAGTAGCGAAACTTACCCAGCAGAGATAAGGAATGTTCATGTATGCTGCAAACTTATTTAATTTCTTGAACTTATGAATCATCATTGCAATAGCGATCCACATGACAATGATTTCAACGAGTGCTAACCCGATTAAGTGCCATTTGAAAAAGATTAAACTCCAGAAAAAATTCAAGGTTATTTGCAAAGCAAATATTTTAATTGCTTGATTCCTCTCCTCTGAAACCGGCAATATCCATATTCGATAAAGCGATATCCCCATTATCAAATAGAGGGTTGTCCACACTGGACCAAACACCCAATTAGGTGGATTAAACGAAGGCTGATTTAGAGTTGTGTACCAGCTACCAATTGCGTTCGCAGTTAAAAATCCTGAAAAGCCACCTACCGCCATTGGAAGCAGGATAGCAATAATTAATTTGAAAGATTTAGCCATAAATAAAAAAGCAGTTTGTTAAAGATAACAAACTGCTTGGAATATTATTAATGATTGATTTACGCAACCACCTCCTGCACCAACTCAGCGGCTTCTTTTAATTGAATTGCTGAATAAACTTTCAATCCACTTTCGTCGATTAATTTCTTCGCCTCTGTAGCGTTGGTTCCTTGTAAACGAACAATGATTGGAACTGGGATTTCTCCGATGTTATTGTAAGCATCAACGATCCCCTGCGCAACACGATCACAACGAACGATACCACCAAAGATGTTTACAAAAATTGCTTTTACACTTGGATCTTTTAAGATAATACGGAATGCTTGCTCAACACGAGCTGCATTAGCAGTACCACCAACGTCTAAGAAGTTTGCAGGCTCACCACCTGATAATTTAATAATGTCCATTGTAGCCATTGCTAATCCCGCACCATTCACCATACAACCTACGTTACCATCTAGCTTCACATAATTTAAATCATGCTCGCTTGCTTCTACTTCTGTTGGATCTTCTTCAGACTTGTCGCGCATAGCAGCGTAGTCTGGATGACGGAATAAACCATTATCATCTAAACTAACTTTAGCATCAACAGCAATAATTTTATCGTCAGATGTTTTTAAAACCGGGTTGATTTCAAACATTGCTGAATCTGTTGCATCGTATGCTTTATATAATGCCGCTACAAACTTGGTCATTTCTTTAAAGGCATTTCCGCTAAGTCCAAGGTTGAACGCAATCTTACGAGCCTGAAATCCTTGTAATCCAACTTTAGGATCTATCTCTTCTTTGAAAATCAAATGAGGCGTTTTTTCTGCTACCTCTTCGATGTCCATCCCACCTTCAGTTGAATACATAATCATATTACGACCTGTCATACGGTTCATCAATACGCTCATATAAAACTCAGAAGTTTCGCTTGCTCCCGGATAATAAACATCCTGTGCAACTAAAACCTTATTTACTTTTTTACCCTGCGGACCTGTCTGCGGAGTGATTAATTGCATCCCGATAATCTGAGAAGCTTTTTCTTTTAAATCATCTAAGTTTTTAGCCAACTTTACGCCACCACCTTTTCCGCGACCACCTGCGTGAATCTGCGCTTTAACAACCCACCATTGTGTGCCTGTTTGCTCAGTTAATTTTTTTGCTGCCTCAACCGCCTCTTCAGCTGTATCTGCTACAATTCCTTCTTGAATAGCAACTCCAAAACTTTTTAAAATCGACTTGCCCTGATATTCGTGTAAATTCATAATACTTGTATTTTTAGTTTTGCAATTTTGATTGCGGCACAAAAGTATCAAAAAATCAAATGTAAATTTGTCAATCTTCATCATTCTAAAACAGATTTTAAACATTTTCAGGTATTGCTTGTTATCAAACTAAATTTTAAACCATGGCATTAAAAATCGGAAGCAAAGCTCCTGCAATCAAGGGAGTTAATCAGGTAGGAGAAAAAATAAAACCTGCTGACTTAAAAGGTAAAAAGGTAATTCTTTATTTCTATCCAAAGGACAGCACTCCTACCTGTACCGTTGAATCTTGTAATTTGAGAGATAATTATAAGTCGTTAGCGAAAGCAGGATTTGAAGTTATTGGTGTAAGCGCCGACGATGTTAAAAGTCACGAGAAATTTGCTACGAAGCAAAGTCTTCCATTCTCATTAATTGCTGATACCGACCGTGAATTAATTGAAGCTTATGATGCTTGGGGAGAGAAATCGATGTACGGTAAAAAGTACATGGGCATTATCCGTAAAACATTTGTGATTGACGAGAAAGGAAAAATAGCCGCCATCATTGAGAAAGTAGATGCTAAGAATCATACAAAGCAAATATTAGACGCGCTTCAAAACGGTTGAAATCCGGACACAAACCGAAGATTTCCTGACATATCCTCTTGAGCCATTGTTTCTGCGAATCCTAATCCACGAAGCAAACGCTCTACTTCTACCCCGTACAATTTATTAACTTCAAACCAAAGTGAACCACCTGGATTCAAATGTTGTTTGGCAAAGAGTGCTATTTTGCGATAGAATCGAATGGGGTCATCATCGGGAGCGAACAATGCGAGATGAGGTTCAAAGTTCAAAACTGAATCCGTCATTGATTGTCCTTCAATCGAGGTTATATAAGGCGGATTACTTATTATCAAATCGAATTTTAATTCTGAATTATTTTCGAATCCTTCTTCTAAAACATCTGCCCAAAATAGATTTAGATTAATGGAATGAGTTTCTGCATTTTTCTTAGCGACAGCCAAAGCCTCGAGTGAAATATCACATCCGTAAGTCTGCTTTAATTTAAAAAGCTTTGCTAACGCTATGGGAATGCAACCTGAGCCACAGCAAATATCAAGTACGTTTGACGTATTGGTTAACTCCAAATCCTCTTTAATAAGATAAACTAACTCTTCTGTCTCAGGTCGAGGAATCAATACGCTTTCATCAACAAAATAAGAATCGCCTGCAAACCAAGCTATGTTTGTCACATATTGCAAAGGCATTCCGTTCTGAATTTTTTGCAAATCTGTTTGAAGAACATCGATCATCTCAGCTGGAAGAGCAACATCTGAATTCAAATCAATTTCTTCAGCATTAACAGCTAATCGATCAGCTAATAAAAAACGAATTAATGTGTAACGCTCATCATCTTCGATCGATGAAAGCTGATTCGTTGCTAATTCGTAAAACTCATTTAGATTCATGCTGCAAAGATGATACAAAAATCAATGCTTAAGATCGCTCATGAACTGCAATTCCTTTGTTACCTTTGCAAGCAATGAATACTCAAGATCAATACATGCAGCGCTGTCTGCAATTAGCGCTAAAAGGATTGGGGAATGTATCTCCGAATCCGATGGTAGGCTGTGTGATTGTTCATGATAATAAAATTATTGGTGAAGGCTATCATCAAAAATATGGTGAGGCGCATGCGGAAGTGAATGCAATTAATTCAGTACAAGATAAATCACTTTTAAAATCATCTACACTTTATGTTTCATTAGAACCTTGTAATCATTTTGGAAAAACACCTCCTTGTGCTGACTTGATTCTGAAGTATGAAATTCCGAATGTAATCATAGGAGTTCAAGATCCATTTGAAAAAGTAAATGGAAGTGGAATTAAAAAATTATTGGATGCAGGTGTTCAAGTTACTTCTGGAGTTTTAGAAAAAGAATGTCGTGATTTAAACATACGCTTTTTTACTTTCCACGAGCAGAAACGACCTTACATCATATTAAAATGGGCGCAAAGCAAAGATGGATTTATTGGAAAGAATAATAAATCGATACGCATAAGCAATGAACTTACGCGTATAATTAACGATACATGGAGGACACAGGAAGATGCTGTTTTAATTGGCGGAGAAACAGCAAGAACAGATAATCCGCATTTAACCGTCAGAACTATTGAAGGAAGAAATCCAACGCGAATTATACTTTCAAAAAGTGGAGATCTTCCATCTAACTTGAATTTATTTGATGGCAGTGCTCCAACACTTATTTATTCGAACAGTAATTCTCAATATGCAAATGCCGAAACTGTAGTAATACCTGATGAAAACAATTTAGATTTTTTACTTTCTGATTTACATCGAAGAAATATTCAAAGTTTAATTGTAGAAGGTGGATCATCAGTTTTAAATCAGTTTTTAAAATCAAACCATTGGGATGAGATTAGAATCTTCGAGAGTGAAGATATGCTGGAAGATGGTATCTTAGCACCAACGATTAATTCAGAAATTTCATTAACGGAAGAAATCGATAATAATCAGTTAAAACTAATTTACAGGAGAAAATAAATGTCTGTGTCGTTATTAATCATCATTATTATTGCTTCCATTTTATCTGCTTCGCTTTATATTATTTTAAAGTACTTCGAGCGATTTAATGTAAATAACATTCACGGTTTAACAGCAAATTATGTAACAGCTTCGTTATTCTCTTTTTTCTTCAATTACAAAGCAAACATTCAACTATTTCCTAATTCATCATCATATGCAGGATTTGCCTTAGGAATAGGATTATTATTTATTTGCGTTTTTTACACAGCCGCATTAACAGCACAAAAATCTGGAATAGCAATTACCTCTATCGCCGGAAAAATGTCGATGGTTATTCCAATAGTTTTTGGTTATTTTTTATATGGCGATCAATTAACCACCATGAGAATTGTTGGAATATTGATTGCGCTATTTGCTGTTTATCTCAGCAGCTCCCCATCAGAAATCACATCAGAAGAACCTAAAAAGAAAAACTGGATATTCCCTTTATTGTTATTCGTTGGGAGTGGCCTTGTTGATGCATCTATCAAAGCAGGACAACATTATTACATGACAGAAGAAAATCAATATTTATACTTTGCTTTCCTATTTGGATCAGCTGGTGTTTTTGGGATATCGCTAACAACTTTTATGTATTTTAAAAACAGAATAAAAGTCAAGCTAAATAGCATTATTGCTGGATTTATTTTAGGTATTGCAAACTTTTACTCCTTGTTTTTTTTAGTCAAAGCACTTTCTGATGATAAAGCAGAGAGTATGTTAATTTTCTCAATCAGCAATGTTTTAGTCGTGTTATTTTCAGCAATATTAGGCTTGATAATTTTCAAAGAAAAGCCACATAAAAAAAATATTATCGGACTACTTTTAGCAATTGGAGCTATCATTATTCTTACTTTGTAAAATGCTCTTCGAGGATACTTATTTATCAATAAAAGATATTACTACTGGTGACTTTCGAGACAGAGGAAGTAAATTTTTAGCATTCGCTTATCCTATAAAATCGGAAGCAGAAGTTAAAGAAATTATCCAAGCATTAAAAAAAGAACATCCGCAAGCAAATCATCATTGCTATGCATTTCGGTTAACTCCTGACCCAACAGTTTATCGCGCATCAGACGATAGAGAACCTTCGGGAAGCGCAGGTAAACCAATACTTGCAGCCATACAATCGCAGCAATTAACGAATGTATTAGTTGTTGTTGTTAGATATTTTGGAGGAAGTTTGCTAGGTGTACCAGGATTAATCAATGCATATCGCACAGCAGCTGCTGAAGCATTAAGCAAAGCAAAAATTATCGAGCATACAATCAACGATAAATTTGAAATCACGTTTGATTTTGAAAGTATCAACGATGTGCACTCAATTATTAAATCAGAAGGTGCTATCATCACTGAACAAACCTATGAAACCCCCTGTGTAATTCAATTTGAGTTGCGAAAAAGTAAAACCAATCAACTCTTGCATAAATTAAAAAATCATCCAACCTTAGCAGCCAAGGCAACTTGGAAATTTATTTGATTATGAATTACGATTTACTAAAAAAACTATGTAGCATACATGCACCTGCTGGTGATGAAATAAAAATGCAGAAATTTTTACTGAACTATATTGAAGATGTTAAGCAAAGCTGGGATGTAATGCCTGAGGTGATTTATGGGGATGACTTTCAACATTCAATAATTCTTGTTTTTGGCAAACCGAGAACTGCGGTTTTTGCTCATATTGATTCAATTGGATTTACAGCTAGGTATAATAATGAACTCGTGAAAATTGGAGGACCAAGAACTGCTAATGGGTTTCATTTAGTTGGTGAAGATGCGGACGGTCCTATAGAAGGAGTTTTAAAACTTGATGCAGGTTGTGACTACTCTCTTGCATCAAAAAGGATTGCTGAGCGAGGTACTACATTTACATTTAAACCTGAATGGAAAGAAGATGATCATTCGGTTCAGTGCTGTTACATGGACAATCGTCTTGGTGTTTTTAACGCATTAAAAATTGCAGAAACATTAAAAGACGGTATACTCGTGTTTTCTTGCTGGGAAGAGCAAGGAGGAGGTTCTGTCCCATACATTATAAAATACTTGTGGGATCGATTTAAAATAAAACAAACTTTAATCAGTGATATTACCTGGATTACCGATGGCGTTACTGCAGGAAACGGAGTTGTTGTTTCACTTCGCGACTCTGGATTACCGCGCAAATTTTTCACTGATAAAATCAGAGGTATACTATTAAAAAACGACCATGCTTTTCAATTAGAGGTAGAATCATCTGGCGGAAGTGATGGTAATGAAATTCAGAAGCAACCCTACCCTATTGACTGGTGTTTTATTGGTGCGGCTGAATTAAATGTACATTCTCCAAATGAAAAAGTCGATAAAAAAGATATTGAAAGCATGATTGGCGCTTATCAAATTTTGATGCGTGAACTCTAAGAGAAATATGATTTTAATTTCGAAAATAAATTGTCTGGAGCCATCATTGGTTTCATAGTTTCTTTTCGCACAAAAACTAATGTTGTTGAAGCTTTATTAATCAATTCGTTTTTTTCATTCAATGTTTCATATTCGAAATGAATTCGCGCTTCCGGCAATTTGGTAATTGAGGTATTGATAGTAAGAAGTTCATCATAAAATGCAGGCTTAATGAATTTTATTTGATAATCCAGGACAGGAAGCAAAACACCTTCAACCTCTTCCAGCTCTTTATAACTCACGCCAAGATTGCGCAATGCTTCCACACGAGCAACTTCAAAATACTGAGCATAATTACCATAATAAACATAATGCATTCTGTCCGTTTCAGAATACCTGACTCTAATTTGTGTTTGATGTTTGTACATAATTTCTATTACGAAGATGCGAATAAAATATTAAAGATTTTCATTGGTAAATTATTTTAAATCAACTGCGAAATCACTATCATTGCAACTACATGAAAGGTTTAATTAGAAAGCGAATTTTATTTAGTTTGTCAGGACTAACATTCCTGGTAATTAGTGCTTGTTCCTCCTATTTTACAGTTGGCGACATCAAAACAAAACAATATCCCGTTAACGACTCAACGATGGCTGGAGTAGATTCTAGCATTTACAATTTTATAAAACCTTACCACGACACATTAGACAAAACAATGTCGGAAATATTGGTTTACTCAGAACAAAACATCGGTAAAGGTTCGCCAGAAAGTTTAATTGGAAATTTCACAACGGATGCTTTACTAAATCAAACCAATTTAAAATGCGATACCTTAAATTTAAAACGTGCTGATTTTGCTTTTGGCAACAGCGGTGGATTAAGAATGTCGTTGCCAACTGGTGAAGTTACCTTAGGAAGAGTTTTCGAGTTAATGCCTTTTGAAAACACAATATTGATTTTAGAAATGAATCATGAACAATTAAAATCATTGTTTAGTTATATCGTTCAACGAAAAGGAATTCCACTTGCTGGCATCAGAATTAAAATCAGCAAAACAGGATATCAAGATATATTAATCAACGGAACACCTTATGATTCTACAAAGACATACCGTGTTGCAACCAATGATTATCTTTCAAATGGCGGCGATGGAATGATGTTTTTAAGAGAGGTAAAATCAAAAACAGATATTGAGTTAAAAGTAAGAGATAGTTTTATCCGAGAAATGCGTGGATTACACCAGCAAGGTAAAAAAATAAAAGTTGTTTTAGATGGAAGAGTTACAGAAATACAATAGAAAAAAATTTATTAAGCAGATTAGCTTAGCTGGTGGAGCCTTAGCACTCTCTGGTATTCCTTCTGATTTACTTGCAAGTACAGGAATTACTAAGATTACTATACTTCACACAAACGATACGCATAGTCGTATTGATCCTTTTCCTGCTAGTGATCCGAAATTTGGAGGTATGGGAGGTGTAGCGCGTCGTATGCAAATAATTAACAAAATCCGTTCAGAAGAAAACAATGTTTTGCTTTTGGATAGCGGAGATATTTTTCAAGGCACACCCTATTTTAATTATTACGGTGGTGAGCTGGAAATAAAATTAATGAGCGCAATGAAATACGATGCTGCAACTATGGGCAATCATGATTTTGATGCAGGAATTGATGGATTTGCCAAGCAATTACCACATGCGTCTTTTCCTTTTTTATGTAGTAATTATAATTTTGAAAACACAATTTTAGCAGGTAAAACACATGCTTATAAAATAATAGAGAAAGGAAATATCAGAATTGGAATATTTGGATTAGGAATAGAACTTCAAGGATTAGTTGATGAAAAATGTTACGGAAAAACTATTTACAACGATCCACTAAGTGTTGCCAATAAGATAGCTAAGCATTTAAAAGAAAATGAAAACTGCCTAATAGTAATTTGCCTTTCGCATTTAGGTTATCGATATGATGGAAGTAAAAAAGTTTCTGATGCGGTGCTCGCTTCACAATCTGAGAACATCGATTTAATTTTGGGTGGACACACCCATACATTTTTAGATACGCCAGAAGAATTCAAAAACTTAAAAAGCAAAAATGTTTTAGTTGCTCAGACGGGATTTGGTGGGATTCGCCTCGGTAGAATTGATTTTTTTATCGAAAAAAAATCAGGTAATATTTCACATGAAAATCGCACTGTAAAAATTTCTTAAAAATCAAGGCTATAAAAATTTTTTTTTACATTTTTTTAAACAATATTTGCAACATAATAAAGAGAATCAACTAACACATTTCATAATATAGTAAAAATACATCAAGCCGAAGGGTATGCAAAAGGAGAAAGAAAACACATTGAAGGAAAAAACTTGTGAGCAAGTATGGGAGAACTGCTTGAAATTAATTAGAGATAATGTCAATCCTCAAAACTTCAAAACTTGGTTTGAACCAATAAAGCCAGTTAAACTTGATCAACAAACACTCACAATTGAAGTTCCTAGTCAATTTGTTTACGAATGGCTAGAAGAACACTACATTGGTCTTTTACGTAAAATCATCAAACGCGAATTAGGAACTGAGGGACGATTAGAATATTCTATTTTAATGGAAAACAGTACTGCAGGCACTAAGCCTTACACAGTTAAGTTTCCAGCTAAGAGTAACAATGGACTAAAAAATCCAGCTGTGCCAATGCCTCAGCAAATCAGTGGTGGCATTCGCAATCCTTTCATCATTCCAGGTCTTAAGAAAATTGATGTTGATTCTCAACTTAACTCTAATTTTTCATTTGATAATTTAATTGAAGGTGATTGCAATCGATTAGCGCGCTCTGCAGGATTTGCAGTTGCACAAAAGCCAGGCGGAACCTCTTTCAATCCATTATTAATTTATGGTAGTAATGGCTTAGGTAAAACGCATCTTGCCAATGCTATCGGAATTGAAATCAAAAACAACTTCCCTAACAAAACAGTTCTTTACGTTCAGAGCGAAAAGTTTATGTCGCAGTTTGTAGATGCTGTTAGAAATAATTCTTCCAACGATTTCGTTCATTTTTATCAAATGATGGACGTTTTGATTATCGACGATATTCAATTCTTCGCTGGAAAAGAAAAGACGCAGGATGTATTCTTCCATATCTTTAATCATTTACACCAAAACAACAAGCAAATCATTTTAACTTGCGACAAACCTCCTGTTGACCTACAAGGAATGGAGCAACGCTTATTGTCTAGATTCAAATGGGGATTATCAGCAGACTTACAAGTTCCAGATTTAGAAACTCGTATTGCTATCCTTCGTAGAAAAATGTACATCGATGGTATTGAGCTTCCTAACGAAATCACTGAATACATCGCATTAAGTATCACTAATAATATTCGCGAACTAGAAGGAGCTTTAATCTCCATCATGGCTCAATCATCATTGAATAAAAAGCCTATTACTTTAGAATTGGCAAAGCAGATGATTGATAAGTTTGTAAAGAATACGGTTCATGAAATCTCAATCGACTATATTCAAAAAATTGTTTGCGACTTCTTTGAATTACCATTAGAAGTATTGAAATCTAAGACACGTAAGCGTGAAGTAGTTCAGGCTCGTCAGTTAGCAATGTACTTCAGTAAGCAGTTCACTAAGTCTTCGCTTTCTAATATTGGAATGCATTGCGGAGGAAAGGATCATGCTACAGTTTTACATGCCTGCAGAACGGTAAACAACTTAATAGATACTGATAAGAAATTCAAAGCACAGGTAGTTGACCTTCAAAAAAGAATTAATCTTTCAAGATAATAACAACTTTAAATATCTGAAATGTCTCGTAAAATTTACGGGACATTTTTTTTATAATTTCACACCATGAAAATTTTGATGGTTTGCTTGGGAAATATTTGTCGCTCTCCCATTGCAGAAGGCCTTATGATTGAGGAATTAAATAAGTATAA
Organism: Bacteroidota bacterium; assembly: GCA_947447155.1. GTDB lineage: Bacteria > Bacteroidota > Bacteroidia > AKYH767-A > OLB10 > CAINEC01. Next base: position 25,173 of record CANFIN010000003.1, read on the forward strand.
TATTTATTTTCAGGTTGATTCGGCTGGTACTGGCGGTTGGCACGTTGGCTCGGCACCAGACAAACGATCGATAAAAGTAGCCAACGAGAACGGATTAGATATTAGCAAACAAAAATGTAGAACAATAGAAAGTGCAGATTATGAAGAATTCGATTATCTATTTGCAATGGACACCAGTATCTACCAAACATTGCAGGAGCGTTCTCCAAATCCTGAATACCTTGGGAAAATAAAGCTCATTTGCGATATAAACGAAACCTACGACGGTAGCAATAAGGAGAATATGGACGTCCCTGACCCCTACACAGGCGACTTAAACGATTTTAGAATTGTTTACCGTATGCTTGATAATCTTTGTGAAAAATGGGCCAGAAAACTCGTTTCTATCGGCAAATAACTTAACAAACTCCTGTTGATACTCTTAAAATGAATTTAAAAACCTGTTTTAAGCAATAAAATTTTAATGTATATTTGCCAACTATTAACTGATTTATTGAAGTATGTCATCAAATAAAAACGAAGGATTCGAAATAGACGAATCAATTGATAAGGTTGAGCATTATGTTCAGCAAAACAAAAAAAGTCTGACAATTATTGTTGTCGCTGCAGTAGGAATTGTACTTGCCTATTTTGCATACACCAACTTGATTTTAGGACCTCAGGAAGAGAAAGCGCAAAATGCAATGTTTGCTGCTGAAAGATATTTTAGTCAGGATAGTTTAAAGCAATCAACTAATGGTGATGGCACATATCCAGGCTTTGAGCAAATTGCACAAGATTATGGCTCAACAAAGACAGGCAACTTGGCTAATTACTATTTAGGCATGACCTACCTTAAAAAAGGCGAATTCGAAAAAGCTATTGAGACATTAAAAAAATATGATGCAGAAGACGATATCACTGGAGCGTTAGCTTTAGGGGGAATCGCAGCTGCAAATCAGGAATTAAATCGTGTTGACGAAGCAGTATCATTTTACAAGAAAGCTGCTGACTACGATGATAATAACTTCACTCGTCCTTTGTTCTTATTTAAGACAGGTAGAGCTTACGAGCAACAAAAGAATTACAGTGCTGCATTGGAAGTATATAATCAAATCAAGAAAGATTATCCAACTAGCACTGAGGCTCGCGATATCGATAAATTCATCGGTCGTGCTTCAGCACTATCATCAAAATAAAATATTATAATGTCGACAGCTCATCAATCGCTATCGCATCATCAAGCTCACGAAATGCCCAATGCCGGACCCTACAAGTTCGGCATTGTCGTAGCAGAATGGAATCATTTTATCACCGAAGCCATGGCTCAAGGTGCTATTCAATTTTTAAACGATGCTGGCGCTAAATCAGAAAACATTACCCGTATTAATGTTCCAGGTAGTTTTGAATTAACAGCAGGAGCATCGATGCTCGCACAGGAGAATTACGATGCAATCATTTGTATCGGTTGCGTTATCCAAGGCGAAACAAGGCATTTTGATTTTATCTGCAATGCAGTAGCAAATGGAATTACTGATTTAACTATCAAATACAATAAACCTTTTATATTTGGTGTATTAACTACCGATAACCAAGATCAAGCAATCGATCGCTCTGGTGGAAAGCATGGTAATAAAGGAATCGAAGCAGCAGCAACTGCATTAAAAATGGTTGCTCTTAAAAATAAATAACTATGAAAAAATCACAACTTCTCATCTTATCAGTACTTTGTTTTTTTACAACATCCATCTTTGCGCAAAAGAAAGTTACCACAACTTCAAAAGTACCGCAAATAAAATTTTGCAATGCAGCCGCTGATACAGCTAAGGCAAATAAAATGTCGTTAGCCGCCTTACAAGAATGGGCAAACGGAGCTAAGGTAAATGTAAAATGCAGCGATGGCAAAAACTATCAGTTACATCAATTCGGAATTCAAGTTATTGTTAAAAATCCAATGGAAGTAAAAGACTTTGGTCTAGGCTTAGACGGATTTCCAATTATGGCTAAAAGGACTATTGCCAAATTACAGCCTGGGGATACAGTTTATTTAAAAGATGTGATTGGTTATGACGACAAACAATCTGAAATCAAACTTCCGGGTATAGCCATCGCCGTTACTGAATAAACATTCAACAATTACTTTTTCCACTCGGCATACGATGTAGGTGTTTCGTACAATCTCAACTGTACTAACTCCAGTCCATCCGCAATTTTCTTGTTTAACCGATCTCTAATGTCCAACATAATATTTTCGCATGTTGGCTGGTAGCTCGTTAATAATATCCGCGACCAATTAGTCTCCGACCAATTCATATTTGCATGTTCGCTATTTTGACGTAGCACTAATGCATGGTCAAAGATTTCTATTACTTCGCTCTTAACCCATTGCTTTATATCCGTAAAATCAGCAATCATTCCATCGAGAGGTGCGCCTGGACTATCTAGTATATTACCTTGAACAGATACATGAAGGATATAAGTATGACCATGAATATGTCGGCATTTACCAGGATAAAATTCCAGTGCATGCGCCATATCGAAAGTAAAGATTTTGTTTAGCGTTACCATAATATCTGCAAAAATGAATATTATTCGGCTAGCTACAAAGAATAAGTTTCATTATTCCATCTTCTTCCAATAGAAAATAAAGTATATAAACAGATACTTAAACAAGCGCCTGGAAACACAACTAACCACCAAGCATACATAGAATCTTTACCTTCCATAATTAATGTACCCCATGTAACCTGATCTGGAGCCACACCCCATCCTAAAAAACTTAAAGAAGCTTCAGATAACACTGCACCACCAAATGAAAACGAGAAAATAGAAATAATCAATGGCAAAATATTAGGTAAGATGTGCTTGATAGTTATACGCATCCTGCTTGCACCAGACAATTGAGCTGAAGCGTAATAGTCCATACCTTGAATTCGCATTAATTCAGATCGCATCATACGCGCAATTTCCATCCACCCTGTAATTCCTAATAACACAATAAGTATTGCAATACTATGCTCAAAAATTCCCATTATCGCTACAACAAAAAATAGTCGCGGAACAGCAGAAAATAATATTGTAAGTTGCATTTCTATTTTTTCGAAATTGATTGAAAAATTATATATCCTAAAGTATTTTAATTGCAAAAGAAAATAAAAACTAATCGATGCCACAATAACTACAAACCATTTGTAAACACTATTAAGCTCAACATTAGCAATCAGATTATAAAAAAACAAAAAGGCTATAATGCAAATCATTAACTGAAAGAATGATAAATGAATACGCCCTTCATTCGAAAAAGCAGAGGTTGCTCCTATTGACACTCCAATAACAAGACTAATTAACGCAGCAAAGAAACCAATTAAAAGTGCGTATCGGGTTCCATGTATAATACCAGCAAATACATCACATCCACGCAATGTTGTCCCTAACCAATGACGATAATGTATAGAATTGTTCTTTAAATGCTGTTGAGAAAAAGGACTTTTATAATCGGCATTATCAAAATCACTTACACCAGGACTATAAGGTATTGGTGGCATAATAACAAAGTCGTTAGAAACTTTCTCGTAGTTTATACATGATAGAAAAGGTAATGAAATTTTATTATCTCTAATCAGAAATATTGGTTTTTGATTACTGATTAATGGAGCTGAAACAGCAATAATAATAAAGACTAAAAATATCGTATATCCTTTTTTCATTGCTATTGAATTTTCTGACTTAAAATACGACCATTTATTTTTTTCTGATAATAATCTAATGTGAAAAAACTAAAAGCTGTTATCACACCAGTAAATCCGAATAAAAAAATCAGTATGGGCACATCCTGACTTCTAGCAGAACTCATTAACAAACTACCAACACCTGCGATTGAATACAATTGCTCTACTACTAATGAACCCGACAACAATGCGGGGAACAATAAAAACAAAAAAGTAGAAGAAGAATAAATTGCATTCTTTAAAACATGTTTATAAATAATATTTCGAGCAGATACACCCATCATTTTTGCTGACAATACATAGTTTTTCAAAAATTCGCTTTCAAATGAATTATAAAATAAAATTACGAAGAAAATAACTGCACCGAAAGACAATGTACATACTGGAAGAATAAAATACTTCCATGAATTAAAAATCGATATTAGCCAACCATCATCACTCATACATATTGGAGAAAAAGAAAAATTAGACGGAAGCAGATCCACTATTAGCGGATTAGAAAAAAGATAAATTAATATAGTGCCAACAAAAAAAGCCGGAACACTATAAAGGAATGTTATGAAAGCATAAATATACTTTACGAATTTTTTATCTTTCAATAAAAACAATTCGCACGATAAAAAAATACTAGTAGTTAAAATAAAGAAAATCGAGAAAATAGAAATAAGAAAAGTGATTAAGAATGGTTTTTTAATCGCAGTCCATACAGACTCCTTACTATACCAAGAATTAGCATAAACTCCTTCTCCTTTATTAAACAAATCGCTACACCATAAAACAAATTGATTACTTGAGTTTATATGAAACACTAGACACAACTGTAAAAAACGATTTTTAATTTTAAATTCTGAAATATTATTAAGCAACAAAGCTGTTGTAGATTGCTTAGGTAATAGTTTTTTAAACTCAGCGAAATAACTGTTCAGCGAATCGAATTCAGTGGTTACCGTTAAATTACTTACGATGCGCTGTAAACCTAAAACCTGCGAAGGTGGGACATTCCATTCTTCAAGATGAAAAGAATATAAGCTTTTATAAACCTGATAAACTGATGCTGGATTACCTGTAGTACATGACCACTTAATTAAAAAATCTTTTTCCGGTGTTTCCGGAAAATATTTAAAACTATCTGGCAATGCTAAATTAGAAATCGAAAAATAAAATGACGGCTTACTAAATCCATATTGCTGATAAAGTGAAAGATAATCTGGTGAATAAACAGAAATACTATGCTGCGAAAAATTGCTATTAACTGTTAAAGATTGTAATGGCCTGTTTGACTGATAACGCATCAATAAAAATGAAAATCCAGCAATAACAAAGAAAGACACTAAAACTAAAAAACACTTAAATACTATTCTCATACTAATTATTTACCGATGATTGCTGATGAAGTGAATTCAACTTTAGAGGCGAGTAAATAATGCCTGGTCGCTCTGCATAAAACCGTGCATTGCTAAAACGCTTATGCAAAACGCAGCGACGAACTAATCCATACATAAAAATATATGGTTGTTCATCGTAAATGAGCTGCTGCATTTTCTTTTCTAAATTTATTTTTTTTGCAACATCTGTTTCTTTGGCAATACAATAAATCAAACTATCAGAGGCTGCATTACCAAAACCTGAATAATTGCTGCCATTACCAGCATATGAAGCTGTAGACCAGAGCTGACTATAATCTTCCGGAAACGATGAAGTATTCCATGACCCCATAGCTAAATCAAAATCATGAGTAGTTAACTTTTCAAGCCATGTTGGATAATCGTAAGCTACGGGATTGATTTTTATTCCAGCTTGCTTCATGCCTTCAGCAATTACAATTGCCATCTCTTTCCAATCAGGTATTGTATTAAGATAAGCCAATTCAAGTACTAAAGGAGTTGATTTATTATTAATTATTTTCTCACGAATACCATCCTTGTTACTATCTGTCCATCCACTTTTATTCAACAATTCATTTGCTTTTGCAATATCAAAAGGTATAAGCAGTAGATTATTATTACACTCTTTTTTCAGTGGTGCAACGGGACCTGCAACGCGTTTATTAATTCCCTTATTTACTACTTTAATCATATTGTCTATCTGGGACGAATATGCGAGTGCTTTTCGAACATTCAGATCATTCAATATCATTGGATGCTTCAAACCATCAGGCTGCATATTTAGCGCGATATAAGTATAACCATATGTATCTACGAATTTGCTGTGATAATTTTTATTAAAAAGTTTATTTTGTTGCAATTCGAGAAGCAATCGAGTTGGAAACGCCCCAGAAGCATCATACAGTTGGGATAAAAAACTTGCTTTTTGAACAGCCGGATCTTGCGAAATACGAAATATGATTTTATCAGGAAAAGCTTTGAGAGCATCGTCAACAGAAGTATTGGACCAATGATTTTGTTTTTTAATGATTGAAATAAATTGCCCGCGCTCCCATCGTTCTAATTTGTAGGATCCCATTCCTGAAACAAATGAAGGGTTAGCGCACATATCGTCACTATTAAACTGATTCGCCCATTTTAAAAGTTGTGTATTTTTTTTCTGAATAAAAGATTTATCATTTAACTGTTTGAATGAAACAGCGCGCAACGAATTATTAAAATCATATTTACTTTCTTGAAGAATTGCATAATCGCACCACATCGGTAAATTATATTCAGAAGCATTTTTAAAAAGGATAGTGAATTTGAGATTATTTAACGAATCAATTATTACATCTTCGACATTATCAAAAAAGAATTTATTTGAAACATTATTTGTTAATTGGCATTTGGAGGCTTTAATAGTAAAACACACATCACTTGCATTCACTTGAAAACCGTTATCCCATGTAATACCTTTTTTAATTTGGAAAGTGAGTGTATTTGAATTATTTGATTGCGTTGGCATAGATTCACAAATGCCTGGCGACATGTTTCCATTTTGCAAATCTGTTTTTATTAATGCCCCATGCAAGTACATAAGAACCTCATCACGAATTTGAGATGATCCATTTGTTGGATGAAGATTATCTGGATCTGCCAAAATTTGAACATTTACGACATTTGAATCAGACCATGAGGGATCCCATTGAGTGGCATCCTGCAAATTATAACTTAGGGGATAACCACTTGCCATGCTAGGCAATTTATTCTTCTTAGAATCACATGATGAAATAAAAACTATCAAAATGAAATAGTTAAACCCGAAAAGCAGAATTGATTTTATGTGTTGAGGCATGTAACAAATATAAAATTTAACCTCAAAAAATCTGTTAGAATAAAATTAAAATAAATTTTGGAGAAGAGTATTTACTTCTTACATTTGCAACCCCACATAAGGTGAGGTGCCTGAGAGGCCGAAAGGAACAGTTTGCTAAACTGTCGTACGGGTAACCGTACCGCGGGTTCGAATCCCGCCCTCACCGCCAGGTACAAATAAAATAGTACATCGTTCTAGAAATATTACAGTTTAGATATCGTTCGGGGTGTAGCGTAGCCCGGTATCGCGCCACATTTGGGATGTGGAGGTCGTAGGTTCGAATCCTGCCACCCCGACAAATTTTGTTCTTCGACATTTGATTTTTTAATCCATTTTCAGCTTGTCGTTTTTTCTTTTAGAGAACTCTGAAATTACCGGTTCCGTAGCTCAACTGGATAGAGCAACTGCCTTCTAAGCAGTAGGTTCCGCGTTCGAGCCGCGGCGGGACCACTTTTACAATGATTTCAAATGATTATTTTTCTCGTTTAACCCATCCAAATCCTACTTTAAAATATTAATTCATTTTTAAACAACTGATTACTATTTAGATTGAATCATTTTATTAACTTCACGTCTCAAAAATTGCTATAAAATAAAAACCATGAAAAACCCTTTACAAAAACTAATCAATCTTATTGCTTTCATTGCTATTATGACATCATTTGTCAGCAATAAAGCAAATGCCCAAGTAATCAAAACAGAAAGTTTTGATGGTAACACTTTTCAACCTATTGGCTGGTCACTAGATCCAATCATCGGAAATCCGATCTGGGTTCGCAGAACAGCTGGACCTAATAATTTATTTTTGCCTCATAGCGGAGCTGCAATGGCGAGATTTTCAATCTCCTTAACGCAAACAGGAACACAACAAGCTTTAATCACTCCTGTAATTGATTACTCTCAAACGAATGGAGCAACTCCTACGTTCAGTATGTATATGTATCGTGACAGCTTGTCAACTGCTGGCGATAGTATCACTGTAATGGTAAATACTTCTCCTTCTGTTGCAGGTGCTACCCGTTTAGGTGCAGTAGCCAGAAGTCGTTACTTCAGTTTGCCAAATAATGAATTAAACAATGGCTGGTATTTATACTCTTTCAATATCCCAGCTAACTTCAATACAAATACTAACTACATTATTCTTAATGGTACAAGTCAAGGGGGAAGTAATATGTTTGTTGATGATGTGCAATGGGATGAATATCCAACAGTTTGCAGTGGACAACCAACAGCTGGATCAATTTCTTCTACAACTTCATTAATTTGCGGTGGAAGTGGAAATGCTGATTTAACAATCAGTGGCGGTTCTGTAGGTTTTGCAGGAATCAATTATCAGTGGGAATCAACTACAGATTCTTTAAACGGACCATGGACAGCTTTCGCAACTTCTAATAATACAGTTAACACAGGAACATTAACAGCAACAACTTATTTCCGTTGCTACGTAGGCTGTACAGCTTCAGGTTTAACGGATAGTGCTTATTACAAAATCACTGTTAACCCAAATCCTAATCCAACGGTAACGACAACACCCAACAGCCCTATTACAGTTTGTGCTGGTAATACAGTAACAATTACTGCTTCAGGTGCTGACTTCTATTCATGGTCGCCAGCAACAGGTCTGAATACTACAACGGGAAGCACAGTCGATGCTACTCTAACAGCACCTACAACTTATACAATCACAGGTACTGATGCATTTGGTTGCATTGGAACACGTACCGTTACTGTTAATATATCTAACCCTCCAGCATTTACATTATTTGCCAACAGAACTTCTGTATGTGATGGTGACACAACCTTACTAAGAGCATTTACACAAGGTGGTGGCGGTGGTGGATTTGGAACTCAGTATGCATGGAGTACTGGTGCAACAGGTAATAATACAATTGTTACTGTTAACGGACCAACAACTTACACAGTTGTTGCTACTAACCAAGCTGGTTGTTCAAGAACAGATAGTATCGCAATCAATGTTGTACCAGGTGTAATTCCTAATTTTGGCTATACAGCAAACAATCAAATAGTAACTTTCTCTGATAGTTCAAATGCTGCAATTAGTTGGTTATGGTTATTTGGTGATGGAAATGCATCTTTCTCTCAAAACCCAACTTACAGCTTCTCTGCTTCAGGAACATATAATGTTACATTAATCGTTTCTAACGGAGTTTGTAGTGCTGATACAATTGTAAAAACAATTACCGTTCAATTGACAGGTTTAGAAAGCAATGCTGCTGCAATTGGAATGAACATCTTCCCTAACCCAGTTGCTAATGCGGCTACAATTCAATTTGCATCACATGAGACATCAGCAACAATTTCTGTTGTTAATGCAATTGGACAAGTGGTTTATTCAAAACAAGTTTCTTCTTCAAATGGAAACAAGTTTAACGAGACCATCGATTTCAGCAATTTAGCAAGTGGCATTTATTCTGTTAAAGTACTTACAGCTTCTGAAACAGGAGTAATGCAAATTGTAAAATAATTTCAATTAAATTTGAATATCAATCCCCGCCACAAGCGGGGATTTTTTTTAGAATTCATCTGTTGATTTCTTATTACAAACAATAGTATACGAATCTTATTTTAGAATACATTCGATTATTATCTTCAATAATATGTCGAATAAAAAAACAGCCAAAAATCCAACAACAAAAGTTGATAGTTTTAAAATAGAAAAATTATTTAGTGTAATAATCTTTCTTCTGACTTTCATTTTTTACTGGAATGCTATTCCGAATGAGACAGCCTTAGATGATGTAATGGTGCTCACCAATAATCAATTTGTCTTGAAAGGTATTGAAGGCATTCCTGATATTTTAAAACATGAAAGTTTTTATGGAGCAACGGGTAAAATTAGCTCTCAACTAAGCTGGCGCTACCGACCTTTATCTTTAATTGTATTTGCAATCGAACATGCATTTTTTGGCAACAACTGGTCTGCCTATCATTTTTTCAATATTCTTTGTTACGGATTACTTTGCATAGTAGCATATCGATTTTTAAAAAAATACCTATTCACCGAAAAACCGCTATACGCGTTTTTTACAACATTACTTTTTTTAGTCCACCCAATGCATACCGAAGTAGTTGCAAATATTAAAAGTCTTGATGAAATTCTCGCATTACTCTTTTCATTATTATTCTTAAATAGCTTTTTAAATTATAATCAAATCAAAAACACAAAATCAATTGCCATTACAATTATCTTTTTAATATTAGCGCTCTTATCAAAGGAAAGCTCCGCTACTTTATTAGTAATTGCTCCTTTAGCGATGTTGGTTTTTACAAAATATACTATTAAAGATATTATTCTGAAATCAATTCCGTTATTGTTTACTGTTCTACTTTTTACTTTTATCAGAATGAACATAAGTGATTTCCCGGTAACGAAACCAGATATCATGAACGACCCATTTTTACTTGCTACATCGCATCAAAAATTTGCGACTATTAGTTTAATATTAGGTAAGTACATTGGACTATTAATAGCACCGATAAATCAATCTATCGAATATGGCTACAACCAAATTCCTTATGTAACCTTTTCGAACATCTTAAGCATAACGTCTTTAGCTTTTCACATTGCTTTATTTATTTTTTCAATTACTCAATTGATAAAAAGAAGCCCCATTGGATTTGCAATTTTGAGTTACCTCATTTCAATTCTTATTTTATCAAATATTCTTATTAATATTGGTCCGCCAATGGCCGATCGATTTTTGTTTATGCCTAGTTTTTTCTTTGTAATCATTGTTGCCATTTTATTTAAATCACTTCAATCAAGAATTAACAAGTCCTATTTTCGATACGCAATCTTATCAATTTTAACATGCTTTGTTTTATTTTCATTTGTAAAAGTTCATGCGAGAAATAAAGATTGGAAAAACAACGAAACGCTTTACAAAGCCGATATAATAAAATCACCCAATAGTGTACGAATGCTAACATACCATGCAGGTATGCTTGTTAATCAAACGGAATCTATTCAAGATTCATTGACCAAATCGATTACACTTAAAACAGCTATTGATGATTTTGAAAAAGCATATTCTATTTATAATTCATATGCTAATATGTATCAAAATTGGGGCTTAGCCTATTTAAGAAACAATAATTTAGATAGTGCAGAATGGGCATGGAACAAGTTAAAAGAATTAAAGCCTGATAGTAAATTTTCAGATTCTAATGATGAATTAATTGCAAAGTCCAAATTTGTTTTATGGAATAAAAAATATGAAGAAGCACTACCTAGACAGAACTTTCCAGAATTATTAGAGTTATATAGCAAGGCTATTAGTTATTACAATGTAATGCCTGGTTCATGGATTTTACTCGGACAACTTTATTCAGTAAATAATAAAAAGGATAGTGCTACTTGGGCATGGAATGAATGCCTGAAAAGAGATTCAACCAATTTGCAAGCAAAAAAATTGTTATCGAATCCTGCTTGGTAAATAAAAAAGGAAAATAATCACCCCGAAGGATTTTATCTGATTCGATTTGTTGATTTAAATGGCAACTCTTCTATCAGAAAATTACAAGTTATTCATTAATGCGTAATCAACAACTTCGTTGACGCATTTATTTGATTCCCTTTCAGATTGATCAAGTAAATTCCTGACGGAAAACGACTGCAATCAATACCGATTGTCTGTTCTCCATTTTGAATCAACACATCTTTTCGCAAAATAATTTGTCCGGTAATATCAGTTACAATTAAACTTGCAACAGCATTTATAATTGAACGTATTTTAATATCTGAAATATTATTTGCCGGATTTGGATATACTAGCATTGCAACATCGTTCGATATGATTTCATTCAACGAAACTGTGACCGCCGCAATACCAGAAACATTTTCACAACCATTGCTATCTATTACAGTAACCGTGTAATTACCTTGCTGTGTAAAAAGATAAGATTTTGCATTTGCACCAGGAATTATACTTCCATTAAAATACCATTGATAACCTAATCCTGTTTGCAACGACACTAACGAATCAGGATATATGGTTATTGAATTTCCGCTTGATGGAGCTACAACTTCAATGTATGAATTATACATAATTGAGTCCGTTCCATTAGCATTTATTACAACTAAACTTACGGGATATAAACCAGCATTTGAATAATTTACCGTTGGATTAACTACCGTTGAAGTCGCAGGTACTCCTCCCATAAAATACCATTGCTGAGATGAAGGTGCACCTGTCGATTGATTAATATAGTTAACACTATTTCCTACACAAATCTTTTTACTTGAAGAAGCAAACAATGCAGTTGGTAATACAATAGATGTCGGCTCTAAAACTATATTATCGAGGTATAAACAATTGCCATAATGTCCACGATTTTGAAATGCAATTTTTAATTCACCTTGATTTAAATAAGCTGTTAAATCTACGGAGTCTGTTCGCCATTGATTTGAACCTGGAATATAGAATGCAGCGGTATCAGCAGAAGTAGCAAGATCTGAATAGCCTTTCACATAAACTTCCTGATAAGATACACCACAATCAGAAGAAACTAATACAGCCAAGGTATCATAATAATCCTGACTATATCGCGCATATGCAACATCAAATTTCAATAAGGCATTTTGCACTCCGAGAGTATTAAATCGAGCTGTTAGAATCTCGTCTCTTTTGCCACTTACATCATTGTTGTAATTATCAAAAAATATCGAATTCTGACTTAGTCCATATCCACCAGCGTTACCGGTCAGGGTCCACTCTATTCCATCTTCTCCATCGTCAAATGTTGTCCAATCATAAGGTAATGAGTTTTCAAAATCTTCTGAAAGCGAAAATGCTTGAGCACTACTTACATGAATATAACCCTGACGCACAACCGTATTGTTACTTGAAGTACCATACGCAATCATTGATACTAAATAATCGCCAGGCTGCGAATACAAAACTGTTGGATTATTCGCTGATGATGATGAAGGATTCCCTCCTTGAAAATACCATTGAATAGCATACGCACCAGCGCTAATGTTGGTAAATTGAACTTGCTGATTTTCGCAAATACTTTTCTTATCCGACATAAAATCAGCGACAGGTGTTTCATCTTTATTCAGTGGAGATTCCCATACACCTTTTCCATAAAACGACACTCTTAATTTTGAAAGTCCAGTACCATCCTCATAAATCATCAAATCATGAATTTGTGCAATGGAAGGTAATCCACCAGAATAATTCAACCAGCTATTCATGGAGGCATTTCGATAATACACTCCTGCAGCATTGGATATATAAATAGCTTCATTCGTACAGCTATAGTCGTTAATAACATTTATCACATTTAATCCCGGATAATTACTTGTGATATTCGTCCATGTTTGTCCGCGGTTAATCGATTTATAAATTCTTGAATTACATGTTACATAAACAATATTCGTATCACTCTTTACAACCTCAATTGAACCTGCCACGTTTGTTGCATAAGGCAAGGTAAAAATTGAAATTGTAGGATTAGCGGACTTTGCATCTTCAATGCGATAGACTCTTGCATTATCAGTTACTACATAAACAACATCTGACTTTAACGGATTTACTTTTATTCCTCGGATGGTATGTCCTAAAGCAGCAACTACACTCCATGAAATTGATCCGTTGTAAATGTTTGAAGAAACACATAAAGTATCGCGGCCTGCATAAGCGGTATTTGTATCTGAAGGACAAAATGAAATGCGTGTATTACCATCACACTGAACAGGTAAATTAATTGACACACTTCCGCCAACTGGAACTAATCGTCTTCGTTGATTTTCGCTTAGGTAATAAACGTAATTGTTATGCGTGTAATCGAAATCACATTGCGCTCCCCAGTCGCCACCTCGATTACATTTCCAGCTGGTTAGTGAATGAAATAACTCACCATTATCTTGTGTACCTATACTGATTAAATCTTCTCGCGTTTTACTTTGTGCCGCATGATAAATTTCTGTTGCATTGATTCCATCACTCTTCGGCGACCAGAATGAACCACCATTAGTACTCAACCAAACACCACCATCATTTGCCTCCCATAACTGTGAATGATTATACGGATTCACTAAGATGTGATGCATATCCGTATGCAGGTTAGCATACCATTGCGTTAGTTGCGTCCAGTTCACTCCACCATCTGTCGACTTCCAAACAACATGCGAAGCAATATAAACCGTGTTTGGATCATCGGGATCAACACCACATGAAAAATTATAATTCCCTTGTCCACCACCGTTAGCATCGTAACCCGTTAAACTCTGACTCGGATTATGATAAACGGTAGTGAAAGAATTTCCACCATCAGTCGATTTGAAAATTGTTCCTTCATCGCAGTTCATTGCTACGTAAATAATGTTTGAATCGGCAGGACTAACAGTTAGGCGTATACCCTGTCCACCATTACTTCCAGGAGGGGTTAATCCATTCGACAATTGCGCCCACGTATCACCTCTATCATCGGACTTAAAAACCTCATCAAAGGTTGCTGCATAAATCGTATTGGTTCCTGCATTGGCTTTCCAGCACATATCGGTAAATTGTCCGCCTATATGTTTGCACGTCCATGATTGACCGCCATCTGTTGTTTTCCAGATACCATTATTAGTTGCAGCAATTAAAGTCAAATGATCATTCGGATCCATTAATAATTCGAGTGCCATTCTATTTCCAATGGAAGAATTGATTAATGTCCATGTTGCACCCGCATTTATTGATTTATAAACGCCATAACTTGTACCGTAATAATTTGGATCACCTGTTCCGAGGTAAATAATACTATCGTTCGTATAATCGATACAAACGGAAGAACATTGCGCATTTGGTAATGCATCGGTACCCATTACGCTCCAGGTTATTCCGTTATCATTGCTTTTATAAAGTCCACCCGAAGCGGTGGTAGTGTACATGATTGATGAATCAGATGGATGAAATTTAATTTGCGTACAACGACCAATTCCATGAATTTGTCCACTGACATTCGTTGGGAATGCTATCGGACCAGTGCATGTCCAATTCCCTGCTATCTGCGCATGCGTATAACCAACAATGATTAGGCAAAGCCACGTTAGTTTAATTTTCAATTTCGTAATCATGGTCTTGCCTCCTTCCATAATTTTATTTGTTGGGTTGGAAACAAAATAGAACCATCGGATAGTACAAAAGGTAACATTGTTATTTTCCAATGCTCGAAGCGCTTACATTCGAAGCGATACTTTTCATATTTATGTTCTTTATCGAATCCAAAAAAACGTTCGAGCCAAGATGATTTTTCTTTTTGTTCTTTTTCGGATGCTCCTTTCATTCCCATCGTTTCTTCTTCTTCCAGAGGAATTATTTTTCCTTTCCAGAAGGCGTCATACGCTTTTTGAGCTTCGAAATAATTAGCAGTTGAATCATTCATCATAGCTATCCAATATGGATGCTTAGAGTAATTTAAGTTTGACGACTGAGCATTTCCTTGAATAGAAATCAAACAGCTGACAAACAATAAGACTAGAAATCGCATTGGGTATTTTTTTTCAAAAATAAGATTTAAACCGATGATTTAGGATTTACAACAAAAAAGAAAAGTCCTAAGAAAAACTCTTAGGACTTTAAAATTGTATAGTAAATTATTACCCACCAAAAACTTTCTTCAACAAATCACTAGTACGCGCTATTGGATCTTTTCTGATTTGCAATTCTTCTTCAGCTACCTTAACAAATAATCCATCGATGGCTTTCTCGGTGGCGTATTGAACTAAATCGGGATTGACCTTTTCTACAAATGGAATCTTGTTATATTTTGTAATCACCAGCTCCCAGTTTTTTGTCGCACCTACTTTATCTAAGGAAGTTTTTATTATTGGTTTGAATGCTTCCACTAGCATCGCTCTCGATTTTGCTTTCAAATATTCCGTTCCGGCATTATCTGAACCTTTTACAATATTGATAGCATCAGTGATTGTCATATCAGAAATGACTTTAATAAAAATATCTTTTGCTGATGAGCCCGCATCTTCAGCAGCACGATTTACAGACAAAATCACATCATCGCATTCTTTATTTAATCCTATGCCACGTAGTTTGTCTTCAATCTTTTTTGCATCGGGAGGAAATGGAATTTTAATTTTCGGATTACCAAAATAGCCATCGAGTTTAGAGACAGTTGTAGAGCCATTTACTGCGCCCTTACTTAAAGCTTCTTTCAAAGCTTTTCCTGCTTCTTCCTCTGTAAATCCTTTAGGGACACCTGGAATAGCCAGTTTTTTCTCCGCTTTCTTTTTTAAATCGTTGAAGTTTTGTGCAGAAGCGTTTAAAACTAAAAATGATAGCGAGATGGATAAAATTATAGATTTCATATTTTTTATTTTAAAAGTAACGCAATAATTGCAATATTAATATTTCAAATGATAATTTATGTTTAATTGATTGAAATTTTATTGCCATCACAAAAAAAGGGGCTTTCGCCCCAAAAACTATCTCTACAAATATGATTTAAGAAATTTATTACTTCTATTACTCTTTAACTTTCGTAATGCAGTTTCTTTAATTTGTCGTACTCGCTCTCTTGTTAATTGGATTTTTATGCTAATCTCATCAAGCGACATATTATGAGTATGCCCTATTCCGAAGAACATTTTAATAACTTGGATTTCTTTTGGAGACAATATGCTTAAATATCGATTGATATCTTCAGCCATTGATTCCTGAAGCACATTGGTATCAGTACTCACAGCATCGCTTCCTTCTAAAATATCTAAAAGCGTACTACTATCTTCACTATTATCTAAGGGGGCATCAAAAGAAACTGGCTTTGCAGATACGCGCATCACATCAGTGATGTGATTTATTGAAAAATTCAGAACACTTGCTAACTCTTCAGCACTAGGCTCACGCTGAAAGTCCTGCTCTAGCTTTGAGAACGACTTTCGTACTTTATTGAGTGTTCCAATTTGGTTTAACGGTAGTCTTACCAACCTTGATTGTTCTGCAATTGCTTGTAAAATACTTTGGCGAATCCACCAAACAGCGTAGGATATGAATTTAAATCCTTTTGTTTCATCAAAACGCTGCGCTGCTTTTATCAAGCCTAAATTCCCTTCATTAATTAAATCGGGTAAGCTTAACCCCTGATTTTGATACTGTTTTGAAACTGAAACAACAAATCTAAGGTTGGCTCTTGTTAGTTTATCCAATGCTTCTGCATCTCCTGCCCTTATTTTTTGTGCTAACTCTACTTCCTCCTGAGCAGTAACCATTTGCTCTTTACTGATATCGTGCAGATACATTTCCAAACTTGCACTTTCTCTGTTTGTGATGGATTGGGTGATTTTTAGTTGTCTCATGGTATTATATGTTTTAGGTTAAAAAAAAGAAATTCAAAAGAACAATTAAAATGCAACTATCGAGTTATAGTTAGTGTTTGAACAATTCAAAAAGTTGCAATAACTATCTGTCGTTTGGCACAAAATAATATTTTAAAGGTATAGGGCTAACACATTTAAAAACACAATGTGAATCAGTCTTGTAAATGACAACTATCACCTTTTTGTAATTGGGATAAATTGAATACCTTCGTCGTAATGAAAAAAAGTATAATCCTTTATTTATCAATTTTTCTTATTCCTTTCATTGGATTTGCACAGAAAAACAATAACAAAAGCAACCTGCTAATTCAATTTTCGGGAGTGGTAGTTAGTAATGATTCCTTACAACCTATCCCCTATGCAGCAGTTACAATTCATAAATCAGGTCGTGGGACTATCACCGATTTTTATGGATTCTTTTCTTTTGTTGCTAAAAAGGGTGACACCATCGACTTTCATTATGTTGGTTATAAGCCAACGATGTACATTATCTCAGATACTTTAAAGGAAGATCGATACTCATTAATCCAAGTAATGAATAGGGATACTATTTTACTGAAAGAAGCTATTGTTTACCCTTGGCCTTCAAAAGAAGAATTTAAGCGAGCTTTTCTGGATTTAAAAATACCAGATGATGATTTAAAAAGAGCTGAGAAAAATATACAGCTTGCAGAAATAAAAACAATCCAAGAGCAAGTGCCTTATGATGGTGCTATTAACTATCAGTATCAACTTCAGCAACAACAATCCAAGTTGTACAGTGCAGGTCAATACCCAAAAAACAATTTGTTTAATCCAATTGCTTGGGCAGCCTTTATAAAGGCATGGAAAGACGGTAGCTTAAAAAAGAAAGACGATCCTAAGATTGATAATTAAAAGAATGTCTCGTTTACAATTAACTTATACATGTTTTATATTTCTATTGCTTTTAGTAGTAAGCAATAACGCATATTGCCAGGAAGGTATAATTAAAGGTTTTGTAAGCGACTCACTTAAAAAACCAATTGAGGCTTGCAATGTTTCAATAGAAGGTGAACCTATTGGTACAATTACGGATAGCCGTGGGCGATATACTTTAAAAGTTATACCATACAAAGACATTACTGTTGTATATAGTTTTCTTGGATTCGCACCTCAGAAATACAAAATCAAATTAACCCCGGGCGAAACAAAAGAATTAAATATTCAATTACAATCAACTGTAAAAATGCTTGGACCTGTTCAGGTTTCAGGAGAAAAAAGCAGAGACCTTTTAATGACTCCTATACAGCCTAAGACGATTGAAATGATGCCGAGTGTAAGTGGTAATTTTGAAGGTGCCTTAAAAACATATCCAGGTGTTGTTTCCAATAACGAGCTGACCTCTACCTACTCTGTCCGAGGTGGGTCGTTTGATGAGAATCTTGTATATGTTAATGACATAGAAATATACAGACCATTTTTAACGCGAAGCGGGCAACAAGAAGGATTGAGTTTTATTAATTCAGATTTGATATCAAATATCAATTTTAGTTCGGGTGGATTTAATGCAACTTACAGCGATAAACTTTCTTCTGTTTTAGATATTGAATATCGAAAACCTGAAGCATTTGCAGGTTCTGCTTACGTGAGTTTTTTAGGTGCTGGATTTCACCTCGAGGGGATTTCTAAAAACGAAAAGTTTAGTTGGCTAGCGGGATTCAGACAGAAATCGAATCAGTTTTTATTGAAAAATTTAGATACTAAAGGTGAATACAAACCCTCCTTCACCGATTTTCAATCATTATTAAATTACAAGTTTACAGATAGAACGTCGCTTTCATTCTTAGGAAATATATCTATCAATGACTATCGTGTTGTACCTTCAACAAGACAAACAGAATTTGGGAATATTAATGAAGCTTTGAAATTTACCGTTTACTTTGATGGCCAAGAACAAGATGCTTATTCCACTTCGCAAAGTGCAATTACATTAAATCATCGTGTTAATGACCATTTGAATTTGAAATTTATTGGTGCAGGATTCATATCTAAAGAAAAAGAGTTTTTTGATATTCTAGGTGAATACTTCATTGATGAATTAGATAAAGACTTAGGTTCGTCGAATTTTGGTAATGTTGCATACAACAAAGGAATTGGCGCTTTTTTAGATCATTCTCGCAACGAACTAAAGGCTAATGTAACAAGCTTCGAACATAAAGGAAGTTTTATTCAATCGAAATATAATTTTAAGTGGGGAGTAAAAGCACAGCATGAATCAATAACAGATAATATTGATGAATGGCAATATCGTGACTCTGCTGATTTCTCTATCATTCATCCGCAGGATAATCCAGGTGACTCAGTAACTTTTTCTCAGCAAATTGTATTAAATAATGTCATAAAGAACAAGATTAATTTAAATTCAAATCGCTTTAATGGATTTTTCAATAGCACTTGGCAACTCGACACATGCTTTACATTGGTAGCTGGTGTTAGGGCTACTTATTGGGACTTCAACAAGGAATTAAATATTAGTCCGCGTGCTTCTATCGAATACCGTCCGAAAGGAAACAAATACTTAAAATTAAGAGCAGCAACTGGTGTTTATTACCAACCACCTTTCTATCGTGAATTGCGTGGATTAGATGGACAGATTAATCCAAATATTAAAGCACAACAGTCAATACATTTTATTGTTGGAGGAGATTATCAGTTTTTATCATGGGGACGAGAGTTTAAATTGACTGCTGAAGCCTATTACAAAAAAATGAATAATCTAATTCCTTACAAACTCGATAATACGCGCATTCGTTATCTGGCAAAAAACAATGCCGACGGATATGCAACGGGGTTAGACTTAAGAGTAAATGGTGAGTTTGTAAGTGGTATTGAGAGCTGGGCTTCTTTATCTTTCTTAAAAACAGAAGAGAATTTAAATGATGATGGTTATTATAAGTATTACAATTCAGAAGGCGATTTAATTGTTCCTGGATATACTTTTAATAATGTTGCTGTAGACAGTCAGTTTGTAACGCCATGCTATATACCACGACCAACTGATCAGCGCGTAACATTTAGTTTGTTTTTTCAGGATTACCTTCCTAAGTCGCCAAGTGTTCGTATGCACATGACGTTAGTGTTTGGTACTGGATTGCCATTTGGCCCTCCGGGAAATGATCGTTATAAGGATATACTAAGAGCACCTAGTTACCGAAGAGTGGATATTGGATTTTCAAAAATCATCATTGATGAAGACAAGCCGAATACGAGTCGCTTGAAAGTTGTGAGCAAATTAAAATCATTATCCTTAAGCTTAGAAGTTTTCAATTTACTTCAAGTTAGTAATACTGTATCATACACTTGGATTACAGATGTAACAGGAAGACAATATGGAATTCCGAACTACTTAACCTCTCGCTTGCTAAACTTAAAAATGCAGGCTAAATTTTAATTGTATGTCGAATAAGAATAAAGGCAAATCGGGATTAGTCTATTCAACCAATCCGAATTTTCAATATCAGGAAGAAAATAATTCACAAGATACATTACCACCCCAACAACAATCATTAAAAATTTGGTTGGAACGAAAAGGTGGTGGAAAAATGGTGACGGCAGTAAAAGGTTTTATTGGCAGCGATGATGATTTAGAAGCTATGGGGAAAATGCTAAAGAGCAAATGTGGTGTTGGTGGAACTGCTAAAGATGGTGAAGTATTAATACAAGGTGATCATCGAGAAAAAGTACTTGCATTGCTTATTCAGAATGGCTATCAGGCAAAGAAAGCAGGTGGATAATTTATTTTAAAACTACCTTGTAAAAACTATACTGTTGGAGTCCTTCGTTGTTTTTTATTGTAGAAAAACAAAAAGAGTTTTTAGATATCCACAATAGCGATTCAACATGCTGCTTCTTCAAGTTGATTATAGTAGATAAATCCAGACAATAAGATTGATTTTTAGTTACCACTTTTATAATATTCAATTCGGCTTCCTCATCCTCGTAAAATGCATTTGAAAAACTAAGAATATACTCGTTTGTTTTGTTTGGTAAAAAAGCCTGACTTCCCTCATCATAAGAAGATAAATCCTGAATCATTTTGCCAGATTTCAAATCAATTAAATTAGTTGTTGCGTAAGCCCCACTGATATCAACGGTACTAACAATTACAAGATTTAATTTTGAAATCATCCCCCAATAAGCTGGTAGCACGCCATTAAAAATTGTTGTGTCACTTCTACTAATTTGCTCCTCACCTACACGCTCTTGCGAAGAAAATAAATAATGAAAGTTTTTTCCATTTATTACTATTTGTGAATCTGAAATAATATTCACAAACTGTTTATTGACTATTGTATCAACAAAAAAATCCGCAGTAATAATTAAGGAATTGTAATGAGCAGAATCAATAGAAAAAATAGAAAACGATTTATTATTTGATTCCATCATCTCATTATGATCAATATCCAAATCAATTAATACTGGCTCGTTATTAAAAACACAGGAGGTATCTAACGATAAAATTCGATTTTGAGCAAGAACATTAAATCCAAGAGTAAAGAAAAACGCAAATAGAATAAGAAACTTATTTCTGCGCATCATTAATAATCTGCTGATAGTATCTTTCATAAATCGGCATAATATTATGAATGTCGAATGCCTTTGCTTGTTTTAAAGCAGCCTGACGAAATTCGGCCAACTTTTTATCATCCGTTAAAATAGCAAGTGCATTTGCGGCCATATCATCCACATCGCCTACATTACTCATAAATCCAGTTACACCATTGATATTAAGCTCAGGCATACCACCTGAATTGGATGATATAACAGGCACCTGACAAGCCATTGCTTCTAATGCTGCCAAACCAAAACTTTCGGTCTCAGAAGGCATCACAAATAAATCTGCGATGGACAAAACCTCTTCTACCATTTCTTGCTTCCCTAAAAAACGAACATCCTGATAAAATCCTTTCTCACGAGTCATTTCTTCAATTTTATGACGCTCTGGTCCATCACCAATCATAATTAATTTTGCAGGAATCTTTGCTCGTATACGGTCAAAAACTTCAACAACATCCTGCACTCTTTTCACTTTTCGAAAATTAGAAGTATGTACAATTAATTTTTCGTTATCCGGAGTTATTGCTTTTCTGAAATGATCTTTTCTTGATTTAGCGAATCTCTTAAGATCAATAAAGTTGGGAATTACTTCAATATCCTTATTGATTTTGAAATTCGCATAAGTATCTTTTTTCAAACTTTCAGAAACCGCCGTAACACCATCAGAATGATTTATTGCAAAGGTAACAACAGGCTCATAGCTTGAATCTTTACCTACAAGCGTAATATCAGTTCCATGCAAAGTTGTTACAATTGGTAGGTATAGTCCGTGGGTTTTTAAAATCTGCTGCGCCATATAAGCAACCGATGCATGCGGAATAGCATAATGCACATGCAGAATGTCTAATTTTTCATACAATGCCACATCAACTAACTTACTTGTCAATGCTGATTCATAAGGTATATAATCGAAAAGTGCATAAGGAGTTGCTGTAACTTCATGATAAAAAACATTCTCCATAAAACCATCTAATCTAACGGGCTGGCTATAGGTAATAAAATGAATGCGATGACCTTTATCGGCAAGAGCTTTACCTAATTCTGTAGCTACTACACCACTACCACCAAAAGTAGGATAACAAACAATTCCAATATTCATAAAACAAAGTTACGGATTTATGCGAGAAAAATAACACAAGAAAAGTACAATGAGGCTGTGTCGAAATTATTTCTTAAATCCATTATAAAAAATCTCCATAATATCTGTTCTCACATTTTTCTTAGCCAACAAATTATTTTCAGCATCTGGATAAACCCTATTTGATAAAAAGACAAATAGAAAATCATTTTTCGGATCTGCCCAAACACAGGTTCCTGTAAAACCGGTATGCCCAAAAGTTAATTCAGAAGCACTGTGCGCTGCAGGACTAGACTTCTCTTTATTCATTTCGGGCTTATCAAAAATCAACCCTCTGCGATTTGAAGTATTAGGTGCAGCTTGCGAAGTAAATCGCTGAATGGTTTCTTTACGCAAATAGCGCTTACCGTCATATACACCTCCATTTAACAACATCTTAAAAATAATTGCTAATGATTCTGCATTAGAAAACAAACCAGCATGGCCAGCAACACCTCCCATCATCGCTGCAGCGGGATCATGAACAGTCCCACGAACAACTCTGTGACGAAATTCTTTATCATTTTCTGTTGGAGCGATTGTATTAATATCTGATTTTAATCCTGCATTGAACTGCATTTTCCATAAGCCCATTGGCTCATAAAAATTTTTCGTAACATAATTATCAATTGATTCCCCTGTTATGCGTTCAATAACTTTCTGAAGTATAATCATACTTAAATCAGAATACACCATAGATCCAGGCGTCTTAACGTCTGATTCTATGATCTTATTCCAGATTTCTGATTTATAATTATCGTCAATAAACAAACTGTCTGCTACTTTAGTTGTAAAGCCTTCACTCTTTTCTGATTTAAAAATACAAGTATCCAAACCGTATTCACAGACTGTATTCTTCCAAAATGGAATGAATGGCTGCAATCCAGCTTCGTGCATCATTAATTGACGAATAGTAATATCCTTTTTATTAGAGTTTTTTAACTCGGGGAGATACTTGCTAACTTTTGCTTCAAGATCTAGCTTGTTTTTCTCAAACAACTGCATTGCACATAAACTTGTTGACGCAACTTTTGTAATTGAAGCAATATCATATAAATCTTTATTGTTTACAGCATGCAAACTATCATAAGTAAAATAACCATACGATTTATCAAATACTACTTTATTGCCTACTGCAAATAATATTTGGCAGCCAGGAGTAATTCTGTTTTGAATCGCATTATTAATTATACTATCTACCGGATTAAAAATTTCCGAATTAACTTTTAAAGCTTCAGGATATGAGTAACTAAAAACTTCATTTGTTTTTGTTTTTATTCCATCGCCTATACAAACATTATTTCCGATAGACACAGAAAGGTGACCATAAAACGAACTCGCTCCAAAAATTTTTTGCGCGGTTAATTTCACAGGATAATAAGTGTCTTCAAATCCTTCTACTAAAGCTTTTACATGATCTGTCTTTTTTAATTTTGACATTACATAGGCATTACCAAATAAACATAAAATGGTATTATGCTCTTTGTTGAATTTCTCAACTGCATCTAAAATATCTGAAGACAAATTGTAGTTTTTATTAGCATGGATTGTTGTGTTGTGAATGCTCACTATTACTTTATCATAATCTCTTAGCTTAACTATTAAGTTATCCAATTCTTTAACTGATATATCTCGTTGAAAAGAATAGCAATCTATTTTAGCATATTTTGAAAGTTCATTTTGAAAAACATTATTTAATGTATCATTAAAAACCACTGATGCTATTTTTGGGTTTTCATGAATCAAGATTGGAAGAAAGTGATTTTCATTTTTTAATAATGTAATTGAACTATCGTAAAGGGCATATGACACATATTCAGAACTACCATTATTTAGTTCATCATCAATATTCTTTAAATCAATGGATGAATAATTGTTTAAACCACTCCAATATTTAGCCATTAGTATTTTACCAACTCTATAGTTTAAGTCATCAATAGCTATTGAACTATCTTCAACAGCTTTTTTAATGCTTTCTATTCCTTTATCGACATTATCAGAATACAACAAAACATCATTGCCTGCCTTGAAAGCCATTAGCTCTAATTCACCGGGGGCAAAGTAATCGGCAACCCCTTTCATATTTAAAGCATCAGTAAATATTAATCCATTAAAACCTTCTTTGCCTTTTAAAAGGCTATCAACAATCAGGGGCGATAAGCTACAAGCCTTTTTACCGTTTGAATCCAACGCAGGAACATATAAATGTGCAACCATTACAGAAGAAACTCCAGATTTAATTAACTGACGGAAAGGATAAAGCTCAACAGAATCCAATTCCAAAGAGTCGGCTGTTACAATCGGTAATTCAAAATGAGAATCGGTATTGGTATTTCCATGACCTGGAAAGTGCTTAGCACATGCAAGCACATGTTCAAACTGCATACCTCGCATATATTCTAATCCGAATTGTGTAACCTCTTCTCTTCGTTCTCCAAATGAGCGATTACATATTATTGGATTAGCTGGATTTGTATTAATATCGACAGAAGGTGCGAAATTGATTTGAATTCCTAATCGTTTGCAGTTTTGTGCAATAGACTTTCCCATTAAAAAAGCTAATTTAGGATTGCCAGATGCTGCTAATGTCATTTGACGAGGATATCTAACGGTACTGTCTAAACGCATATTTAATCCCCACTCACCATCAATACCAATCATTAATGGAATTCTCGAAGCAGCTTGCAAGGCATTAGTTAAAACGGCCTGACGATACGGTGTGCCTTTAAAAAATATTACACCTCCTAACTTAAAAGAATTTACTTTATCTGTGATTTCTCGCTCGTAACTTGCATCTCTATTTGAAAAAACACTAATCATGAAAAGTTGTCCGATTTTTTCTTCTGTGGACATTGTTGCCAAAACTGAATCTGACCAATGTTTACTTTCAACACTATAATAGGCGGGAGAAAACTTTACATTTTGAGCAAATGAATTTCTAACTGATAGAATCAGAAAGCAAACAAAAATAAAATTGAGCTTCAATTTAAAATTTATCAAATATTTTTACAAAAAAACAATAACTACTAATTACAACTTTTTATTATACTCCTTCAACAATTTGTTTTGAACGAAGCAGCTTATACTCCTCTCTGCAGTTTTTACAATAGAACCAGTCACTTGTAAATGTTGTAGACTCTTCTCTTCCACAACTATCACATTGACGCATTGCTTCAGTTCGTTGATAATGCATCTTGCTTATATGATTATCCAAATGGATTGAAGGGAAATCAAACAAATTAATTTCCTCCATTAATCGAGGGTGAACAGGATAAAACCCATTATTACCCTTCACATCTATAAGCACAACTCTTTTACCGATAGCACGGAGTTGTTTTATTAATGGCTGATAATCGATGTCGCCAGCTAGAATGCAAGCGATATCAAACGATGAATTTTGAAATGCCAAGGACAATGCGGTTGTTGCCAAACCCACTTCCAAACAATTCTCTCTGCGCGCAACTACTTCTTTATTTTTGAAATCATATTCATAGATTTCAGTATTGTAATTACATCTCTTAGCAAGCATCTCATAAAACTGACGCTCTCGTATATTATCATGACCTGGCTTGTTAATAGCGATTGTTCCAAAATAATAGGTACGAACTAAATCAATTTTCATATCTGTAAATTCCCCTAATTGCTCTTGAACAATTTTTGGAAGTGCGCGATAGTCTAGTTCAAAATCTGGATCATCGCACAAACTCAATAAATAGGGACGAACGTGGTACAACCAACTACCATCTATAAATAGCATTGCTTTCATAACAATTGTAAAATTAAAATTTGATTAAAGATGGTTTTAAAAACAATCCGATAGTCATCAACAAGTTTTTAAACATTATACGGCCACCTGAAAATCCCTTAAAGCATCATTTAAAGATGTCTTTTGATCAGTACTTTCTTTTCGTTGACCAATAATAAGTGCACATGGAACTTGATAATCTCCAGCAGGAAATGATTTAGTATAAGAACCAGGTATTACAACTGAACGGGCGGGAACTCGACCTTTATATTCAATTGGTGATGTCCCAGTTACATCGATTATTTTAGTTGACATTGTAAGCACGACATTCGCTCCAAGGACTGCTTCTTTCTCTACTCGAACGCCTTCAACGACTATTGAACGAGATCCAAGAAAACAACCATCTTCAATTATTACAGGCGCTGCCTGAACTGGCTCGAGCACACCTCCTATTCCTACTCCTCCGCTCAAATGTACATTCTTACCAATCTGAGCACAAGAACCAACTGTAGCCCATGTATCTACCATCGTTCCTGCATCTACATAAGCACCAATATTAACATAAGATGGCATCATAATTACACCAGGCGATAAATAACTTCCGTGACGGGCAATCGCATGAGGAACAACGCGAACACCCAATTCGGCATACTTATTTTTTAGGGGAATCTTATCATAAAATTCAAAAGGACCCACCTCAATCGTTTCCATTTTCATTATTGGGAAATACATGATTACAGCCTTTTTAATCCAATCATTTACTTGCCATCCATCCTCAACAGGCTCTGCAACTCGAATTTTTCCATCGTTAAGTAAAGCAACAACGCTTTTAATAGCTTCTTGCGTTTCTTGCTGCCGCAATAGCTCACGATTACTCCATGCCTGCTCAATTATTCCGTTTAATTCTCTCATATTGATTATTTACTAAAGTGGTGCAAAGTTATAAATAAGAACAGAACTTATTACCTTTGTAGAATGGGAAGAATCCTGGCAATCGATTATGGAACAAAGAAGACGGGAATAGCCGTTACCGACCCGCTTCAAATAGTAGCCAGCCCATTAGACACCATTCCTACACATATACTGTTTGAATTCCTAAAAAAATACATTACTACTGAAGTGGTAGATAGTATTGTTGTTGGTGATCCAAGACGATTGAATGGTGAAATGTCAGAGACAACCCATTTAACAAATCAATTCGTTAATAAATTAAAAAAAGAAATCCCCTTGATCAAAATAGTGCGCATAGATGAACGCTTTACTTCAAAGATTGCTGAAAGAACTGTTGCTGCTATGGGCTTACCTAAAATGAAACGTCAAAATAAAACGCTAATCGACAAAGTGAGTGCTACTATTATTTTACAAGACTACTTAAGCACCTTACCAATATAATTATTATGATTTACCCTATTGTTGCATACGGCGATCCAGTTTTAAGAAAAGTAGCAGCACCTATCAGTGCCGACTATCCGAAATTGAACGAGATAATTCAAAATATGTTTGATACCATGAAGCGCAGTTATGGTATTGGATTGGCTGCACCACAAATTGGTTTATCAATCAGACTTTTTGTTGTTGATGCGACACCCTATGAAAATGATGAACGAGACCTTGATGGATTTAAACAGGTTTTTATCAATGCTCAAATTTTAGAGGAAGAAGGAAAGAAATGGAAATGTTCTGAAGGATGCTTGAGTATTCCTGGAATCCGTGAAGATGTGGATAGAAATCCGAACATAACGGTTAGGTATATGGATGAAAACTTTGTGGAGCGTACAGAATCGTATACAGGCATGCGAGCAAGAATTATCCAACACGAGTATGATCACATAGAAGGCATCCTAATGACTGATCGTCTGACACCGATTAAAAAGCAATTATTGAAAGGCCGATTGAATGATATTATGAAAGGCCGTACGGACGCTGACTACAAAATGCGTTTTTACAAGAAATAAAAAAGGTTGTAATTATCTTTAGGATTGATAAAAATCAAAATCGCTGAATCAGCAATCGTTTTTAGGACTGTTCATTGCTTTCAATATCTCCTCCTGTGTTATATGCCACTCTTCAGCAGTTGTTGGATTTAAAGGTTTTACTTTCCTCGATTTTTCTGCTATTTGGTTTAAAAGCTCAATAAAATCTTCTGAAGTAATGTCTTCCCTAAAAGGATGATCATCGTCAGCCATTTTAGATTCGTCCATAGAACGAAGTTTTTCTAATGTTATTTTCATGTTCTGAAGTTACAAAAAATAATCTACTTTAGACAACTAAATAAAACATTTTTTAATCATTGACAAGCAATAAAATTAGATGAAAACCTCAGTAATTTACTTAATAGGATTTTCTACCTCTGGAAAATCGACACTGGGGAAAATAATCGCAGAAAAATTAAACTATCACTTTATTGACTTAGACGAAGCCATAACTCAACAACAAGGCAAGTCGATTAATACACTATTTGATGAATTTGGTGAAGAAGGATTTCGTAAAATAGAACGACAGTTATTAGTCAATACTATTTTTCTGACAGAAACAGTTATTGCTTGCGGAGGTGGTACTCCTTGTTATTCCGACAATATGGAATTCTTGCTAAGAAACGGGACAACTATTTTTCTTGAAGTTGATGAATCAATTCTGCTTAAACGCTTGTTAAATAATACTGCTGAAAGACCTTTATTCAAAGGGAAATCAAAAGAGGAAATAGCATCTCATATTAATGAACTACAAACTGCGCGAAAAGCATTTTATGAAAGAGCCAGCTATACGATAAAGAATAATGGTAATGAAGAATTAGCTATTAGGAGTATTTTAAAAGTTCTAGAATAATTACCATTCTTTTTCAGGCTTTCCTCCTGTTGCATCAAACTTTTTAGCATTTTTCTTTTGTAACTTTTGCTCCTGATTTTTCAATGCTTGTAGCATTCGCTCTGCTTCTTCTTTCGATATTTTTGGTTGAGAAGATTTTTTTTGTTCTTGTTGCTGTTGATCTTGCTTTTGCTGCTGATCCTTCTTTTGATCTTGATTTTTTTGTTGCTGTTGCTGATCTTTTTTCTGCTGATCTTTGTTTTGCTGGTTTTTATTTTGCTGATTATTTTTTTGCTGTTGCGCCTTTAATTTTGCAAGTGCATAAGCTAAATTATATCGTGCATCATCATCTTTAGGATTTTGTCGGAGCGCCATTTTATAAGCCTCAACACTCTCTTGGTATTTTTCAGACTTCAAATATGAATTACCAAGGTTGTAATAAGCTTTTGACTGTTCTATTGGATCCTTAGTAGTGCCAGAAGCCTGCATATATTGCTTGGTTGCATCTTCGTTATTCCCTTGTTTATAATAGGTATTGCCCAAATTATAATTACCTGCAAAGCTCTTAGCATCTTTTTCAATTGCAGTTTTATAATCTATTTCGGCATCTTTATATTTTTTATTGTTGTATGCGTCGTTACCACGACGAATAGTTGAGTTCGCGTTTTGCGCAAACGAATTTGAATTAATCAGAATAACAATTAATAACAAAATGAATCTCATAATTTCTGCTTATTATTTTCTCCGAATAAATTCCACTTAGCAACTACTTTACTTTTATTTTCTCCAATTATAAAATCAATTAATAATAAAATCAAAGCAATAGCTATAAAAATCTGATATTGATTTTCAAAACTAGTATACATCTTCGCTTTAAATTCTTTTTTATCAAGTGCATTCAGTTCTTTTAAAATAATTGATAAGCCATCATCACTATTGGTTGCATGGATAAACTTACCTTTTCCTCCTTCCGCAATATCTTCTAGCATAACACTATTCATTTTTGTCATAATTGTTTGACCTGAATGATCCTGACGATAGCCCACTTTAGCGCCGTTATTATAAATAGGAATTGGTGTACCCTGCTCGGAGCCCATTCCTATCGTATAAACTTTAACGCCCTGCTCGGTCGCAGATTTTGCCGATTCAATAGCGTCATCTTCATGATTTTCTCCATCAGTAATTATTACAATGGCGCTATTTTTTTTAATCGTATCTGTAAAAGATGTTGTGGCAAGATCAATAGCTGCCCCGATTGCAGTGCCTTGCTTAGGAACAATATCAGTAGAAATTTGCGTTAAAAATAATTTGGCAGCAGCATAATCAGTTGTAATTGGTAATTGCGTATAAGCATCACCTGCAAATACGACTAATCCAATTCGGTCGCCTTCAAGTTTATCAATCAAACGACTTATTGCTTGCTTTGCGCGCTCTAAACGATTAGGCAATAAATCTTCTGCAAGCATACTGTTAGATACATCTAAACAAATTATAATATCAGATCCTTTACGCTTTACTTCTTCCAACTTTGAACCAATTAATGGTCCGCATAGTCCGATTATTAGCATTACAAACGCCACCCACCTAATCCAGAATTTTACTGTTGGTCTTGTATTACTTACATCTGGAAATAATTGTTGTATGATTTCTATTTTACCAAAACTTAATAACGACTTCTTTTTCCATCTTACAAAAAGCCAGAAAAGCACCATTAACAGTGGAGCTGCTGCAAAAAGATAAATCATATCGGGATGTTGAAATCGAAACATAACTATGGCAGACTTTTCAAAATTGTATAACGAAGTACTAACTCACATAAAATTAACGCAAATGCAATTAAAGCATAGGGAAGATATTCGTCGGTATAACGATTAAATTCAGTTACTTCAATTTTAGATTTTTCCAGACGATCAATTTCTCTAAAAATACTTTCTAGTGCTTTATTACCAGTAGCCCTAAAATATTTTCCATCTGTATTTTGTGCTACTTGACTTAACAATGCCTCATCAATCTGCACTTCCATATTTTGATATTGAATTCCGAATGGCGTTTTAAATGGATAAGGCGCCATCCCTTTTGTACCAACACCAATCGAATAAACACGAACATCAAACGCCTTCGCTATTTCGCCTGCGGTAGATGGCGGAATGGCACCTGAGTTATTTACACCATCAGTAATCAATACCACAACTTTGCTTTTCGTTTTTGCGTCTTTCACTCTGCTTATTGCTGTTGAAAGTCCTTCGCCTATAGCCGTACCATCAATCAACATCCCTGGTTCAACATCTTTTAATACATTTCTTAAAACAGAATGATCGGAAGTAATAGGACATTGCGTAAAACTTTCTCCAGAAAAAATCACTAGTCCAATTAAATCATTAGGCCTTCCATCAATAAATTGCTGCGCTACTTTTTTCGCAGATTCTATGCGATTAGGTTTAAAATCTTCAGCCAACATACTCGCGGAAATATCAAGTGCGATAACAATTGAGATTCCTTCGGTAGTAACATTCGAAGAACTTGAAGTAGACTGTGGTCGTGCTAATGCAATAATTAAAAAAACAAACGCTAACAATCTACAGAAAAGAGGAATATTAATTAATCTGCTTTTCCATGTAGGACGAGATCTTGCGAATGAATCCGTACTACTAATTTGAATTGTTGGAGCTTTAAATTTTTTGTATTTAAAAAAGTAATAAGCAAGCAGAGGAACTAAAATTAGAAGCCAGAACCACTCAGGATTTTTAAATTGATAAAAATGTTCTTGCCACCAAGTCATGCCTCTCCTCCTTTTTGATTAAGCAAATCTTTTTCAGCAGCAGGCGTTGTAGACTCAACAAACTGAATAGCGTTTATAAAACTCAATTCATGCTCTGATACATACGGAATTACTTTAGCGAATTTTACTAAATCAGCTAACCGTAATAAGTAAACAAGCTTTTCATTTTCTATTGCATCTATTTGTTTAATAAATGCATGCTCTAGTATTTCATCAGAAGTAAATTCTAATGCAGGAATCATCCAACGATTTTGAATATAGGCACGAACAATTTCCGTTAACTCAGAATAATATTTCTTTACATCACCTTGCTGCCATATTTCTTCTTGTTTTAATTGCTCGAAACTATTCATAGCAATTTCGTAAGCTGATTGCTTTGGTGCTAAAATAACTTTTGCAGCATCATCACGTTTTTTTGCTTTCTTCAGATAACGTACAACTAACCATATAAACAATCCTAAAACTAAAACACCTAAAGCTATCAAACCAATAAACATCCAGTCGTAAGGAACATCTTGAATTGGATGGATGTCCTTTATGGATTTAGTTGTATCAACAGGCATTAAGAATACCTTTATTGTTAAAGGGTCCGTATAAACTTTAGCATTTGCATTTTGTAGTTTATAATCGATAGTATATCCGGGAATCGTAAAAAATCCCGTATCAAAAGCCATCATGGTTACTTTCTGAGTACGAAGTAAAATACTTTTATCATCAACCGGAATTGTATCGACTCCTTCATTTTTAATAACCTCAAGCAATCCTATACTATCTGAAATAAAGGGCCAGATTAGTTTTGCATCTTTAGGCTGTGTAATAGATAATTCTAACGAGAAAGGCTGTCCGACAACAACAATGTTAGTATCTAGTTTCATTGTAGCTACAACGCCTTGCGACATCGATAAAAAGCTTAAACCCATCAACGAACAAATCAAAAAGCACTTTAAAATTAAATTTCTCATCGCTGCTTAAATAAACTCATTAAAGGTCTAACATACGATTGATCTGTTCTAATTGCTACATGATCAACACCTGATTTATTTAACAATTCTGTTGTTTGTCGTGCTGTTTGCTGAAAAAACAAACGATAATTATTTCTAACATTTGCGTCAGAAGTATCCATAACGGAAACAAAACCTGTTTCAGCATCTTTAAATCTGACCAAACCAACATCGGGCATTTCTTCTTCACGAGGATCAAATATTCTTAACGCTGCCAAATCATGTTTTTTAGAAGATACTTTTATAGCATCATCAAAACCTGAATCCATAAAATCAGAAATAACAAAAGCAATACATCTTTTTTTAATCGTATTATTAAGATACTTAAGTACCAAACTAATATTCGTTCCTTTTGAATCAGGCTTATAGTCGACGAGCTCACGAATAATTCTCAATATATGAGTCTTACCTTTTTTAGGAGGGATGTATTTTTCTATTTTATCAGAAAAGAATATAACACCAGCTTTATCATTATTTTGTATTGCTGAAAATGCAAGCGTTGCTGTAAGTTCTGTAATTAAATCTTTTTTCAATTGAGTATTACTACCGAACATTCCCGACTGACTAACATCAACTAACAACATAACGGTTAATTCTCGTTCTTCTTCAAAAACTTTAACATAGGGATTACCGAAACGTGCAGTAACATTCCAATCAATATTCCGAACATCATCACCATCTACATATTCACGGACTTCACTAAACGCCATACCTCTTCCTTTAAACGCAGAGTGATACTCTCCAGAAAAAATCTGAGAGGACAACCCTTTGGTTTTAATTTCGATTTTACGAACGCGTTTTAAAAGCTCAGCGGAATCCATTTACAAAATGATTAAGGAACTTCAACAATATTTAAAACTTCATTAATAACATCATCAGTAGTAATGTTTTCGGCTTCAGCTTCATAAGTTAAACCAATACGATGACGCATTACATCATGACAAATTGCACGAACATCTTCAGGAATCACATAACCTCTTCGCTTAATAAACGCATAAGCTTTCGCAGCCAAAGCCAGATTGATACTTGCACGAGGAGAACCACCATAACTAATCATGCTATCTAATTTGCGAAGATTATTTTCCTTAGGGAAACGAGTAGCAAAAACAATATCTAAAATATACTTCTCGATTTTTTCATCCATATATACTTCACGCACTGCATGACGAGCCTTTACGATTGTATCTGCTTCGATGATTGGATTAATCTTAGGAAATTCCTGTGCTATATTTTGTCGAATGATTAATTTCTCTTCTTCTTTGGATGGATACTTAATTACAACTTTTAGCATGAAACGATCTAACTGCGCTTCTGGTAAAGGATAAGTACCTTCCTGCTCGATAGGATTTTGTGTTGCCAACACTAAAAATGGCTCAGGCAATTTAAATGTTTCGTCGCCAATTGTTACCTGACGCTCTTGCATGGCTTCTAATAATGCACTCTGAACTTTTGCAGGAGCACGATTAATTTCATCCGCTAAAACAAAATTGGCAAACAAAGGCCCCTTTCGAACTGTAAATTGCTCTTGCTTCTGATTATAAATCAAAGTCCCCACTAAATCGGCAGGTAATAAATCAGGAGTAAATTGCAATCGACTAAACTTTGCATGAATAGCAGAAGATAGCGATTTAATAGCTAATGTTTTTGCCAAGCCCGGAACACCTTCTAAAAGTAAATGTCCATTTGACAACAAGCCGATAAGTAAACGATCGAGCATATACTTTTGCCCAATAATAACTTTCCCTAACTCTAAATTCAACAATTCAATAAAAGCACTTTCCTGCTGAATCTTTTCGTTAATCTCACGAATATCCATAATTATTTTGAGTTAAAATTTCGAATCACAATATTAACCCATTCTCCTATGAAAAAGCAATATTCAAAAAGGAGTTATGCGTTAATTTGTTGTTAAAAACTTTTGCTACTCTATACGAACGCGCGGATCCAAAAACGCATATAGCAAATCAACAATCCAATTAATGATTACAAAGAATATCGAAACCATGATTACAGCACCCATTACTACTGGAAAATCATAATGCTCTAATGCGTCAACTGTTACCTTACCTACGCCTTTCCAACCAAATATATATTCTATAAAAACAGCACCTGCTAATAACGACCCGAACCAACCAGATATAGCGGTAATTACAGGATTTAATGCATTGCGCAAAGCGTGCTTATACAATACAGCATGATAAGACAATCCTTTCGCTTTTGCAGTTCTAACATAATCCGTACTTATAGCTTCCAACATAGAACTTCTGGTTAACTGTACAATTACAGAAAGCGGACGTATGCCCAAGGTAAGCGCAGGCAAAATAATATTTTTTAATGCGAGAATTTCTCCATTAAATGGATCTATTTCATAAAGACTACCGGTCATATTTAATCCTGTCCAACCGCTAAGCACGAAACCGAAAAACCAAGCGATTAAAATTCCAGCGAAAAAAGAAGGTACCGACATTCCTAGAATACTAATAAACAAATTCAAATAATCTGGCCATTGTTGATATCGAGTAGCGGACCAAACACCTAATATAATTCCTACAACAGCTGCAATAAACAATGCAACAATTGATAACACCACGGTACCAGGCAAGGCATCTAATAAAATTGTACTGACCAATTCTTGCGATTGATAGGACCTGCCTAAGTATGGCTTTTTAAATACAAGGGATTTATCGCCTGAATGAGCCACAGTAAAACATGAACCATACTTATCACTGCTGGCAAATACACTACTATTACTATCAACTACATTATAAATTGAAACGGGTGAAATATCATTGATGTAAAGCAGATATCTTTTTGTTATAGGCAGGTTCAGACCTAGTTGCTTATTAATAGCTTCGATTGATGCCACATCAGAGCGCTGGCCTAACATCATTCGAGCAGGATCAGCAGGAAGCACATTAAATAAAAAGAAAACTACTGTCACTACTCCAAAAATAATTAGCAGTCCACTCGTAGTTCTCTTTAAAATTAATTTTATCACGTAGTGCTATTTCTTATTTAACACCTGAAGTAATTCTTTCTCTTTAAAAGCCTTCTCCTCTATTCCCACCCAGTTCTTTACAATGTTTCCGTTCCACATATAGAAAACACCTGGTGTAGAAGCATCAGGAGTGCCTTGTTGTAGAACTGTCCAAAAAGTTGGAATATCCAAAACTCGATAAGGCAATTGAGCTTGAGCATACTGGAAAAATTCAGGAATTTTAAATGTCTCTTCATCCATAAAGAAGATATAAACTTTTGGGAAGCCAGGATTCTTAGAAAGTTTTACTAATGTTTTAGCTGTATTCTGACAATGATCGCATCCCGCAGCAAAGAAGCAAACGATTTTCTTTCCGTTGTCGATGTTTACTTTTTTATCGCCAAATATTGCATAATCGCTAAAACGCGACTTTACTTTTGCTGGACCTGCATCCACTACGACAGAATCTTTTTTAGTAGTATCGATTACTGTTTTGCCTGAATCATTTGGCAATGCTCCTAAAACATCTTGACCTGTATCAGAAATTGCAGAAGGATCATCTATTGCCTCTTCCACAACAAAAGAAGGAATTGGAGCTGTTGCAGCTTTTGTACAAGGACAAAAAGGAAAAGCAACATACATTAAAAGAGTTGATATCAACCAAATAATCAATAGAACACTAAAACGATTTTTCGATTTATTATCTTCTGATGAATTTTTATAAACGAAAACAAGCAAAATAATTGTAACCACATTCTTAATAAAAGCTTCCAGCGGTGTCATAGGAATTAATTGTCCAAAGCAACCACAGTTACCGCTCATAGCGCCATGCTTAACCATTTCAATTGTTAGATGACCACAAAACACAACCAGCAAAGTAATCGTAGAAGGAATGACAATTCGCTTCAGATAATGTGGTTGAATTATCATGATTCCAAGTGCGAGTTCTACTGCTATCAAGGCTCTTGAAAAATACGGAGCCATGCACCACGACATCAACCCAAGATCTACCAATTGCTTTTCAAATGCCCAAATAGGAAACATTTTAGCAACTGCGGAAACAACAAAAAGAACGAAAATTAAAAATCTGATTACAAGTGAAATGTTTTGTTTATTCATACTTATAAAATTTTAGGTTATTTTGATTCATCGAGTTTAATCAACGCAAAAACGGCGTAGTTAATTATATCCTGGTAATTGGCATCAACACCTTCACTCATTAATGTTGCACCGTGATTATCTTCTATCTGCTTGATGCGTTTTAATTTCATCAGAATTAAATCTGTCATAGAACTCACGCGCATCTCTCTCCAAGCCTCACCATAATCGTGATTCTTATTCAACATTAGATCCTTTACCTTAGAAATTGTAGCATCGTATAAACTCACAGCCTTTTGGTACTCCAATTCCGTTGTGTCATCAGAATCAAGCTCAATTTGAATTAAAGCCATTAACGAATAATTGATAATTCCGATAAACTCACTATCGACACCCTCCATCACCTTTTGCTCTCCCTTTTGCTCAATACTCCTAATTCTATTAGCTTTGATTTGAATCTGATCTGTTAATGATGTTGGACGTAAAATCCTCCATGCACTACCATAGTCCTTCATTTTAGCAATATAAATATCTTTACAGCGAGAAATAGCTTTGTCGTATTGCAGGGATGTTAATTCAGACATAATTCTTTAATTGTATACAAATATCAATAATCAGTAGTTAAAATAAATCACATGAAGGGGAATCTTGCTAACAGCATTAACTGTGGAAACAAACTTATCAGTTTAGAGCATCCTATTGCCATGGGCATTCTAAATACTACTCCTGATTCCTTCTATGATGGTGGCAAATTTAATGAAGAATTAGCCTTTATCAAACGGTTTGAGCAAATGTTAGATGAAGGAGCAATGATTATCGACATCGGTGGAGCATCATCACGACCAGGAGCAGTTACGCTTACAACACAAGAGGAAATAGCGCGGACAATACCTTTTATCAAGAGTGCTATTAAACAATTTCCAGATGCTGTTATTTCAATCGATACCTACAACTCTGCTGTAGCCAAAGAAGCTATTTATGCAGGGGCGAGAATAATTAACGACATATCTGGAGGCTCACTCGACGATAAAATGTTTGATACGGTTGCTGAATTAAAAGTCCCTTACATTCTAATGCACATGAAAGGAAGACCTGAAAACATGAAAGAACTGGCAACCTACGATAATCTGATGCTTGAGATCTATCAGTATTTCCATACTAAAATTATAGCCTTACAAAATCTCGGAGTAAAAGATATAATTCTAGATCCTGGATTTGGATTCGCGAAGAATATTGAGCAGAATTTTGTACTTTTAAAAAACTTAAACATTTTCAAAAATCTAAATTTACCAATACTCTCCGGACTATCTAGAAAGTCGATGATTTACAAATCGCTTGGCATCACAGCAGAAGAATCTTTAAACGGAACAACCGCATTAAACATGATTAGCTTAATGAACGGAGCCAACATTTTAAGAGTGCATGATGTGAAAGAAGCAGTTCAAACTATTCAATTGTATAAAAGATATAATGGCATTACTTACTAAATCAACTTTTTTAAAGGGACATCAATGTCATAAGTATATTTACCTCGATAAGTACTACAAAAAAGAAAAAGATCCGCTTTCAGACGAACAAAGAAAAAAATATGAAGGTGGACATCTAGTTGGTGCTATGGCACAAAAGCTTTTTGCTGGAGGAATTGATGTAAGTAATATTTCTAGAAGTCGTGATGTATTAGTTCAAGAAACCCAAAAGCTAATTGAACAAGGAAATATAATACTTTACGAAGCAACATTTGAGTATAACAATGTACTTGTAATGGCTGATATTATTTTGAAAGAGGGTGACGAGTGGAAAATTTTTGAAATTAAATCAAGTCAGAAAATTTCAGACACCAACCGTATTGACGCGGCTCTGCAATACTATGTGATGAAGGGAAGCGGATTGCCTATTAAAGAGTTTCATTTATCCTGCTTGAATTACCCAAGAGTTGGAGTAATTGAAATGAAAATGGAAGAGGTGCCTACAGACTTATTTCAGTTTGAAAATGTGACTTTGTTTTGCGAGGAGCAGCTTGACATAACAGAAGATAAAATCAAATCCTTAAAAACAACATTGGCATTACCTAGTATTCCCAATATTGCAACTGGAGAACATTGTGATTATCCATACACTTGCGAGTTCAAAGGATTTTGCAACAAATCGCAAGAAGAAATTAACGAAGGATTGTTTTCATGAGCAGATTAAAGATTAAAAATATTTTCAACTCCTACCCTGTTCGACTTATTCTTTTTCTCGAACTGATATTTATTGCATTTCGCTTATTGTTTGTTGCACTTGTATTCTTGAAAGATAAATCAATTGATGCGATTGAAATTCCGTATTTATTCATTCATGCGCTTCGTCTCGACCTAGCAGCTATAAGTTACATAGCAGCATTACCTATTTTAATCTGGATAATTTATCAATATACTAATTCGAGATTCCTACTACAAATTAAAAATGTATTTCTCGTTTTTATTCTACCTGCCTTAGCGATCATTCTGTTTTCAAATCTGATTATCTATTTTGCATGGGGGACTATCATCAATGCTCGCGCAGTATCTTTTTTAAGCAGTCCGAAGGAAGTCGTTGCTTCTCTAAATAGCATACAGCTATTCATCTTTATTTTATTAACAGCAGGTTTAAGTATCGGCATTATTTCTATTTATCAAAGGAAAATCAAATCAAAATTTGAACAACAATTACATTTAAATAAACATTTAATTCTTCTCTGGTTAATTGTTTTACCAATTAGCATTCGTGGTGGTGTTCAACAAATACCAATCAACGAAAGTGTTTGTATGTTTTCAAAAAATGAGAATACAAATCTTGCAACAGTAAATCCGTTTTGGTATTTAATCAATAGTGTTTACAAAGCGCAAATTATCAACAGCAGCGCCTATCATTTTATTGATGATGCGGAAGCAAATAAAATTACTTCTCAATTATATTCAACAAAAAATGATAGTCTACTTCAAATAACAACGATTAACAAACCAAACATTGTCACCATCATTTTAGAAAGCTGGACAGCAGATGTTATTGAATCGATGGGAGGTGAAAAAGGAACGACTCCATTTTTTAATTCCTTAGAAAAAGAAGGTTTGTTATTTGAAAATATTTATGCTGCAGGAAAGCGAACAGATTTAATGTTTCCGTCGCTATTATCGGGTTTTCCTGCAATGCCGAATGTAAGTGTAATTAAATATTCTGATAAGTCCGCTCATCTTCCATTTATAACGCATGCGATAAAAAACAAAGGCTATCAAACTTCATTTAACTATGGAGGCGAGGTTGAATTTGCAAATATGAAATCGTATTTAACACAAGCAAAGTTTGATGTGATAAAAGGAAAAGAGTCATTTCCTGTTGAACAATGGACTAGCAAGTGGGGTGTTTATGATGAAGCACTATTCGAAAAATCGATTACGACAATTAATGAGTTAAAATCGCCTTTTTATGCAACCATATTAACACAAAGCACACATGAGCCATTTGCTATTCCTATCCAACCCAAATTTGCAGGCAATAGTGAATCTGT
>CANFIN010000004.1 GCA_947447155.1 Bacteroidota bacterium
CAGAAACAGAAGCTGATTTCAAAATGGCAACGGAAAACAAGCCGAATGCTCAGGAAATTGCTGATTTAATTTTTGCTGCTAAGGTGGTAAAACACACGAAGAGTAACGCTATTGTACTCGTAAAAAACGGACAATTGTGTGCAAGTGGTACAGGACAAACATCAAGAATTGATGCTTTGCAACAAGCCATCGCGAAGGCCAATCATTTTGGATTCGATTTAAAGGGAGCGGTAATGGCTTCAGATGCCTTCTTCCCCTTCCCGGATTGTGTTGAAATTGCAGCAACAGCTGGTATCACTGCAGTAGTACAGCCAGGAGGTTCGGTAAAGGACCAAGATTCGGTAGATAAATGCAACGAATTAAAAATTTCGATGGTAATGACAGGATTTCGTCATTTTAAACATTAAGATTGAAAAAAATTCAATAATTTCAACCACTTTTACGTTATTAAAAATTGTTTGAATAATTGTATTCATAAAACATCAATTAAATCAGTACATCAGGCAAATAAAATTGTCTTAAAAACAGAATAGCAGGTATGGGAATTTTTGACTTACTCACACAAGAAATAGCAATCGATTTAGGGACTGCCAACACACTTATCATTCACAATGACAAAGTAGTTGTTGACGAGCCTTCAATTGTAGCAATTGACAGAACGACAGGAAAAGTAATCGCAGTTGGTAAATCTGCGATGTTAATGCATGGTAAGACCCACGAGAATATTAAAACTGTTCGCCCTTTGAAGGATGGTGTTATTGCCGATTTCGAAGCTGCGGAGCAGATGATTAAGGGAATGATTCGCATGATCAACACAGGCAACAAATTTTTTTCGCCATCACTAAGAATGGTGATTTGTATCCCTTCTGGTATTACCGAGGTTGAGAAGCGTGCGGTTCGTGACTCTGCTGAACATGCAGGAGCAAAAGAAGTTTATTTGATTCATGAGCCAATGGCTGCTGCAATCGGTATTGGTATCGATGTAGAAGAGCCAATGGGAAACATGATTATTGATATTGGTGGTGGTACATCTGAGATTGCCGTTATTGCACTTGGAGGAATTGTTTGTGATGAGAGTATCCGTATGGCAGGTGATGGTTTCACGACTGATATCTGGGATTATATGCGTCGCCAGCACAACATTCTGATAGGAGAAAGAACAGCAGAAAGAATTAAAATTGAAGTGGGTTCTGCTCTGCCAGAATTAGAAAATCCTCCTGCAGACTTCGCTGTTCATGGTCGTGATTTAATGACAGGTATTCCGAAAGAGATTGTAGTTAGCTACCCTGAAATCGCACATGCACTAGATAAATCAATTAGTAGTATTGAAGAATCGATTTTGAAAGCATTAGAAGATACTCCTCCTGAATTAGCTGCCGATATTTTCCGAACTGGTATATACCTAACCGGTGGTGGTGCTTTACTTCGTGGATTAGACAAGCGTATTTCAATGAAAACTAAATTACCAGTTCATGTTGCTGAAGATCCACTTCGTGCGGTTGTTCGTGGTACTGGAATCGCATTGAAGAATATCCATCGCTTCAAATTCTTACAACACTAGTTCTACCATTTACTAAAACTGGAAGGAATAAAGCATGAGGACGCTTTTTGAATTGTTATGGCGCAATCACTTTGTATTGTTATTTGTTGCCATACAATCATTCTGCATTTATCTTATCGTTCAAAACAATCGTTACCAGCATGCTTCTTTTTTTAATTCGTCGAATGCAGCAGTAGCTAAAATTAACGAAGGTGTTACCTACTTCAAAGAATACATCCACCTGCGCGAAAACAATCAATTGCTTGCTGAAGAAAATGCCAGGTTGCGCAACACCATTAGCTTTACTACAAATCCAAAAGACACAATAAAACCTTTTGTATCTGATACATTACAGAAGCAACAATACACTTATATAACGGCTAAAGTTGTAAATAGCTCCACTACACTCCCGAATAATTTTTTAACGATAGATAAAGGTACAGCAGATGGTATTAAACCAGAAATGGGTGTAATATGTGGTTCTGGTGTTGTTGGAATTGTTCAGCAAGTAGCAGAGCATTATAGCACTATTATGACTTTGCTTCACTCTAAATCAAAAGTAAGCGCAAAAATTAATGCGAATGGCTTTTATGGTTCTTTGGTTTGGGGCGATGATTTAAATGCACATGAATCAATTTTAAAAGACATCGACAAAACAGTTCCAGTAAAAAAAGGCGATACTATTTCAACTACTGAATTTTCTGCCTTGTTCCCTGCTGGAATAATGATAGGTAAAGTTATAGAAAGCAAACTGAACCCTGGATCTAATTTTAATGCAATTAAAGTTGGCCTAAGTACCAATTTCGAAAATCTCAGTTATGTGTATGTAATTGATAATTTAAAGAAAAACGAGCAACGAAAGCTTGAAGAAGAAACTCAAAAAGCTAACGAACAATGATAATTAACATCTTACAAATAATATTAAGATTTATTGTGCTTGTAGCAATACAGGTACTTATTCTTAATAATATTCAATTAGGAGGTGTTATTAACCCTTACTTATATGTTCTGTTCTTATTAACCCTGCCTGTTCAAACCCCAAAGGTATTATTGCTTTTTATAGGTTTTACTTTAGGAATCAGTATCGATATGTTTCAAAATTCAACAGGTATTCATGCATTCGCATGCGTTTTAATTGCATTTGCTCGACCTGCCTGGCTAAAACTAGTTGCTCCTCGTGATGGATTTGAGCCGGATGAATCTCCTGGAATTAAAAAATTCGGATTTAGATGGTTTTTAGTATATGCATCAGTGTTAGTATTAGTTCACCACCTGGTAATTTTCAATCTAGAGATTTTCAGATTCAGCGACTTTTGGAATACTCAATTACGCGTTTTATACAGTAGCATTTTCACTATTGTATTAATTATTATTTCACAGTACCTAATGCATCGTCCACAAAAATAATTTTGCCTTCGCAGCTCATTACCTATAATTACTTTTTTTAATTCGGAAATATTTTTAAAATCATAGCCATTTATTTAAAATCTGAATTAGATTTGTATTAACATGAGTAACACTTCAGGAAGGAATCAACAGGTAGTTGTAGCAGGTATTTTTACTGCACTGATTGTTATTTTTATAATTCGCCTTTTTTTTGTTCAATTAATTGAAGAGTCCTATACTGTATCTGCGAATAACAACGTATTACGTTACATGACAGACTATCCTGCTCGTGGGATGGTATATGATAGAAACGGGAAAATATTAGCATACAACCAAGCAGTATATGATTTAATGGTTAT
Source organism: Bacteroidota bacterium (assembly GCA_947447155.1). Lineage (GTDB taxonomy): Bacteria > Bacteroidota > Bacteroidia > AKYH767-A > OLB10 > CAINEC01. The sequence continues at coordinate 3,286 of CANFIN010000004.1, forward strand.
ACCGCGCCAAGTTAAAGAAATTGATACGCTTGATTTTTGCCAGTTGCTAGATATAACAAAAGAAGATTTCTTAGATAAAATAAAAAAAGCTAAAACCTATTCTCGGATTCGTCCCTCTATTTTTGAAAAGCAGATATCAGCTGAGACTTATGCAACCCTTCAAGAAAAGCTTTTTAAGTTCAAAGGCTTTTATGTGCAACCACGTACAATTCGAAAATATCCGAACAATACAGCCTCTCACGTTTTAGGGTATATTGGCGAGGTAAACGATAAACTAATAGAGAAGAATCCTTACTACCGCCAAGGCGACTACATTGGAACAAGTGGCATTGAACAAAGCTATGAGGAAGAACTTAGAGGTATACGTGGTATTCGCATCGTTATGGTAGATGTTTTCAATCGTGAAAAGGGCAGCTATAAAAATGGAGCTTATGATACAGTTGCAATTGCAGGAGCTAATCTGGTTGCAACATTAGATGCTAACTTGCAGGCATACGGAGAGAAATTAATGGCTAACAAAATAGGAGCATTAGTAGCCATTGAGCCAACAACGGGCGAAATATTAGCTATGATTTCGAGCCCTTCTTACGATCCTAATTTATTAGTTGGTAGAGCGAGATCAAAAAATTACGGATACTTATTAAAAGAACCTTCAAAGCCATTATTCAATAGAGCGATGCAGGCCTATTATCCGCCAGGATCAACATTTAAATTAACGAATGCATTAGCTGCTTTGCAAGAAGGGATTATTAATCCTATGACAACATTCCCACACAGCTTTGTAGTAGGTTCTAAGAGCGTACATTGTCATGGTCACCCTCCAATTGCATTAGAAGGCGCTATTCAATATTCTTGTAATCCATATTTCTGTAACACCTTCAGGGCATTTGTTGACAATAATAAATTCGCAGATTGCGAAACAGGATACAATACATGGAGAACTTATCAGGAAAGCTTTGGTATTGGAAATAAAATTGGTGTGGATTTACCGCATGAATTAAAAGGCTTGTTGCCAACAACATCTTTATACGATAAATATTATGGTCGACATCATTGGAAAGCATCAACCATTTACTCGTTAGGAATTGGTCAGGGTGAGTTAGGAATTACTCCACTTCAGATGGCGAATGTGATGTGCATTATTGCCAATAAAGGATATTACTATACTCCGCATATCATTAAAAAAATAGCTGGCAAGCCTAATACTACACGTAATTTAGGAACTAAACATTTTACTAAAATTTCAGAGGAAAACTTTAATGTAGTGCAAGATGGAATGCAAAAAGTGGTGGAAGCAGGTACTGCACGTGTTGCACAGTTTAGAGAAGTAGTTATTTGTGGAAAAACCGGAACTGCACAAAATCCACATGGTAAAGACCACTCGCTATTTGTAGGGTTTGCACCAAGAGAAAATCCGCGTATAGCCATTGCCGTTATGGTTGAGAATGCAGGATTTGGTGCCGAATGGGCAGCACCTATTGCAAGTTTGATGATGGAAAAATTTATGTACGACTCAATTTCGCGACCGGCGATAGAAGAGCGAATGATGAAAGGAAATTTAATTCATATTTTAAACAACACCTTAGAGAAAAAATCTGATGATGTAGACGCTCAAATAATCGGACCATCATTACATGACTTTATCCCGGAATTGAATATAGGAGATTGGAATATTGGACAATTTACTGTAGAAGAATCCACTCCAGAAAATAAAACTCAAAATCAAAATAAAGAGAACCAGCGCTCACCTTTATCAATAAGCGAATTCACTTTTAACTTGATTTATCGAATAGAAAAAAACGAATACTTCTCTTAATCGCGTGAGGCAACAAAAAAACATATTTGAAAACATCGACTGGCTTTTGGTATTTTTTTACCTAGGCTTTGTATTAATGGGATGGATGAATATTTATGCTGCTGTTTATAATGAAGAGCACAGTAACATCTTTGACATGAGCCAGAATTATGGCAAACAATTAATGTGGATTGGCACTTCAATGTTGATTGCTATGGCAATTTTAGTTATCGACGGAAAATTCTTTGCTTCGTTTTCTTATCCCATTTATGGCACTATTTTATTAATGTTATTAGTTGTACTTGCTATTGCAAAAAATGTTCAGGGAGCGCGATCGTGGATTGAAATAGGGTCGTTTAAATTACAACCATCGGAGTTCGCAAAATTTGCAACAAGTATGGCGCTTGCTAAGTACTTAAGCACCTTAAATATTCGAATGCAGGATACAAAAACAAAACTCACTGCAGGCGCTCTGATTTTAATCCCAATGGCTTTTGTCTTATTACAAAATGATACTGGATCGGCATTAGTATTCTGTGCTTTTATTTTCGTACTATTTAGAGAAGGTTTATCACAGAATTTTTTAATCTTCGGATTCCTTGGCGGGATTTTATTTGTGCTAGCGCTAATGGTTCCAGCAATAATTTTAATTAGCATTATTGGTAGTATTGGATTGCTTTCTTACATATTAATGCGAAAAACAAAAAAGAATTTTTTTACAGTTGCTTTAATTACTAGTCTTTGCTGTGGAGCAGTTTTTTCTGTTGATTATGCATACAACCATATATTACAAGCACATCAGCGGGAAAGGATTGAAGTATTATTAGGGAAGAAATCTGATTTAAAAGGTGCGGGCTATAATGTAAATCAATCATTAATCGCGATAGGTTCAGGAGGATTTTTTGGCAAAGGATTTTTACAAGGAACCCAAACAAAATATGATTTTGTACCTGAGCAAAGCACCGATTTTATTTTCTGTACGGTAGGAGAAGAATGGGGGTTTTTAGGCACTACCATTGTGCTTTTAATGTTTCTCGCTTTGTTATACCGAATCCTTTTTATTGCTGAACGGCAGCGTTCGCCCTATACACGAATATATGCCTATGGTGTTGCCTCAATTATATTTTTCCATGTGATGATAAATGTAGGTATGGCAATTGGACTAGCACCTGTAATTGGCATTCCGCTTCCATTTTTCAGTTATGGCGGTTCATCATTATGGAGCTTTACAATATTGCTTTTCGTATTAATAAAACTCGATAGTTATCGAATGTACGTACTTCGCTAATCAGGAAATTAAATTAAATTGCAAATAATCAATTACTAATCTTGTTGCTCCTTTGCGACTTTCAACATATTTTTTATTTGTTTCTGCGCAATGATTATAAGCTTGTAAATCTTTTTCTAATCTATTAAAAATACTTAGTAATTCATTGGCATCATTTACAGAAAAAGCACTTTCACTTTTTATTAGCTCAACCGCTTCATTAAACTTTTTATAATTGGGGCCAAAAAAAACTGGCATCCCAAAAACTGCAGCTTCAAGTATATTATGTATACCTACACCGAAACCCCCTCCTATATACGTATAATCTGCGAATTTATAAATTCGAGAAAGGAGTCCTACATTATCAATAATTAAAATTTTAAAAACACCTGTTGGTTTTTTTATCCAATCAGAATAGCGTATAGCCGACCCGTTATACTTGTGCAACATTTTTAAAATTTCGTTTTCCTTAATTTCATGTGGCGCAATAATAAACTTAAAATTAGAAATCGTATTTTCTATCCAATAATCAACCAACTTAATATCGGCTTCCCATGCCGAACCAACAACAACCAACTTGCTATCTAATTTAAACTTATTGATCTCTGACAGCCCATTATGACCCTCTGCTATTTTACAAACAGCATCAAAACGAGTGTCGCCGGTAACAGTAACCTTTGAAATGGAATGTTTATACAACAACTTCAGCGATGCCTGATCCTGAACAAAAATATGAGTGAAACGCATAAGCATTTGCTTAAAAAATCCTCCATACCATTTAAAGAAAATTTGATTTTCTCTAAAAATTGCCGACACACAAAAGAAAGGTATTTTCTTTTGTGACAAATACTTTCCATAGAAATACCAAAATTCATACTTCACAAAGAAAACCATCTTAGGTTGTATTGCATTAATAAATCTACGGGATGCTGAAGGTCCATCTAGTGGCATATAAAAAACATAATCGGCCACAGGAGTATTTTTTCTAATCTGAAATCCGGAAGGAGAAAAAAATGTCAAAACAATTTTATAATCTGGATAAGCTTCTCTTAAGGATTCGATAAGAGGCTTACCTTGTTCAAATTCACCCAGTGAAGCGCAATGAACCCATATCCTTTGCTCTGGAAGATCCTTCAATTTTTTCCAGACAGGAGCAAGCTCTCTACGGCCATAAAACCAATGATGAGCCTTATCATTAAAGCGAGCTGCAACCCTAATAACTAGCTTATAAAGTTGAATTACTAAGTAATAAAATGGCCAAATTAAATCCATCAATAAGTATAAAATTTTTCAGGAGCTTGTTTATAGAAAGGCATAATCCATCCTAGCTTTATACCCATAAAAAAATCAAATCGTTTACCACTATCAGGCAATCCTGTACTAAAATTAAAATCTCTTTTCCCTTCTGTAAATCCTTCCACAAATTCAAATCCACCATAAAAATTAATCAAGCGTTTATTACCTAAATAACAATAGCCAATAAATTGTTTAGCAGCAATTCCATTTGTTAAACGATCATACCCTTTCAAATATTCTTCTTGAATAGCTGGAACCGATTTTTTTTTGTCTTCAATTCTAATTTTATGTTGTAAAAAACCTAAACCTGCTTGAAAATAAACACCGCAATTCAAATTAGGACCTTTATAAGGGAATATTTTACCCACATTAGCAAATACAGTATAACCTCTTTCATAAGCCCTAATATCAGCATAAAGACCGTCACTTCCTATGATATAACCACCATCAACAGTAAGTCCGGAAAAGATAGATGTCTCTTTAATTTTAGAGCCAAAAATAAAGTTCCCTTCTAGTGAAAAAGTCCAGTTTTTCTTGTTTTTTATGCCAGCAGATAGTCCAACCGTTGAATTGTTTCCAAAGCGATTTGCCAAATCTCCTTCAGGCATTTGAAACGAAAAAGAAGGTGAAATTAATACACAATGTATTACAGAATCTTTAATACTTGACTGTGCTTTTATCTCAAAAGAGGCAAAATAACACATCAACACTACGAGCACTAGCTTTTTCATAGCTCAAAATTACAAAAAATCGTTACATAAATAGACGCGACTTTAAGAGTAAAAACACTATATTCGCAGGGTTATTTTAAGGGGTATACTTTCCCCATCAAAAATCATTAATTAATTGGAAATGGAAGCAGTAAAAAAAATGCAAATGGTTGACTTATTAAGTCAGTATCATAAAATTAAAGAAGACATTGATCAGGCAATATTGAATGTGGTAACATCTTCTGCGTATATAAACGGACCCGAGGTTAAAACTTTTGCTACAGAGCTAGAAGATTATTTAGGAGTGAAACATGTTATTCCATGTGCAAACGGGACAGATGCTTTACAAATTGCAATGATGGCATTGGATTTAAAACCTGGCGATGAAGTAATTACTGCGAGCTTTACGTATGTTGCAACTGCCGAAGTTATCGCATTGCTTCAACTACAACCTGTATTGGTTGATGTTTACAGCGACGATTTTACTATCGATTGTGCGGCAATTGAAAAAGCAATTACCCCTAAAACAAAAGCAATTGTTCCCGTTCATTTATTTGGACAATGTGCGGACATGCAACGAGTAATGGAGATTGCTAAAAAGCATAACCTATATGTTATAGAAGATACTGCTCAAGCAATTGGTGCAGACTACAAAATGGCTGATGGAAGTACGCATAAAGCAGGTACAATTGGCACAATTGGCACAACATCTTTCTTCCCTTCTAAAAACTTAGGATGTATGGGAGATGGTGGAGCAATCTTTACAAATGATGATCAGTTAGCTACCCGCCTTAGAATGATAGCCAATCACGGCCAGTCGGTGCAGTATGTACACGACGACATTGGTGTAAACTCACGCCTTGACAGCATGCAGGCTGCGATTTTACGAGTTAAACTTCCTCTTTTGAATGGATATTGCGCTGCGCGTCAAAAGGCTGCCGCTTTTTACGATAATGCATTTGCTAATCATCCAAAAGTTAAAACACCTGCTCGTCAGAAAAACTCTACCCATGTTTTTCATCAATACACTTTAGTGCTGAACGGAGTTGACAGAGCAGCAATGAGAACCTTTCTTGAATTAAAGGGGATTCCAAGTATGATCTACTACCCTATTCCTCTTCACATGCAAAAGGCGTATACAGACCCTCGCTATAAGCAAGGCGACTTCCCCGTTACAGAGCACTTATGCGCTAACGTTATTTCGCTTCCGATGCATACAGAAATGTCGACTGACGATTTACAATATATCACCGAGTCAGTACTTGAATTCTTAAACAAATAGAATTTGATTTAACTTGAAACAATTAATCATTTAGTCAATATAGGTTGACTTTTTTAAATTAAAATAAAAATGAAAATAGCAGTAGTAGGAACAGGATATGTAGGATTAGTTACAGGAACATGCTTTGCAGAAAATGGCAACCATGTTACTTGCGTGGATATTGATGCGAATAAGGTAGAGAAAATGAAAAACGGAATAATTCCGATTTACGAACCTCACTTAGATGTTTTATTCGAGCGCAACATCAAACAAAATAGATTAGTATTTACTACCAATCTGGAAGAGGCAATTAAAGATGCATCTATTATTTTCTTAGCATTGCCAACACCTCCAGGTGAAGATGGGTCTGCAGATTTGTCGTATGTTTTAGGAGTAGCAAAACAGTTAGGGAAAATAATCAATGAATATAAAATCATTATCAATAAAAGCACAGTACCTGTTGGCACAGCAGAAAAAGTTCGTGCTGCTGTTGCTGAAAATGCAACGTGTGAATTCGATGTAATTTCTAATCCAGAGTTTCTAAGAGAAGGTTTTGCAGTAGATGATTTTATGAAACCAGATCGCGTGGTGATTGGAACACGCAGTGAGAAAGCAAAGAAAATTATGAGTGATTTATACGCTCCTTTTGTTCGTCAGGGAAATCCGATTTATTTTATGGATGAGCGTTCCTCTGAATTGACAAAGTATGCAGCCAATGCATTCCTTGCAACTAAGATTACATTCATGAACGAGATTGCAAATTTATGCGAACGCGTAGGTGCTAATGTGGATTCAGTGCGTATCGGAATTGGTTCTGATGATAGAATTGGAAAGCGATTTTTATTTGCTGGAATTGGATATGGCGGTAGCTGCTTTCCGAAAGATGTACAGGCATTAGCAAAAACATCTAGCGAATACAACTACGATTTTCAGATTTTAAATTCGGTAATGACTGTTAACGAAAAACAAAAAGTTACTATCGTAGAAAAAATAAAATCGTTTTACAACAATCAAATTGAAGGGAAAAAATTTGCATTGTGGGGTTTAGCATTTAAACCTGATACAGATGATATTCGTGAGGCACCAGCATTATACATCATTCGCGAATTATTAGCAGCAGGAGCTACAATTTCTTCATTCGATCCAGAAGCGATGGAGAATGTCAAAAAAATAATGGGCGATAAAATTGAATTTGCAAATGATCAATACGAAGCATTGAATAGTGCAGATGCATTAATCATTGCAACAGAGTGGTCTGTTTTCAGAACACCTGATTTTGACAAAGTGAATGGACTGATGAAATCGAAAGTGATTTTCGATGGAAGAAATTTATACGACTTACAACGAATGAATGAACTTGGCTACTACTATAATAGTGTAGGAAGGGATGTCGTAAAATCAAACTAATGATAATGGAAAAGAAAAGAGTTTTAATTACAGGTGCTGCAGGATTTTTAGGTTCTCATTTGTGCGACCGCTTTATTCGTGAAGGATATGATGTGGTTGGAATGGATAATTTAATTACTGGCGATCTAAAAAATATCGAACATCTATTCAAGTTAAAAGAGTTTGAATTTTATCATCATGATGTAAGTAAGTTCGTTCATGTACCAGGAAGAATAGATTACATTTTACATTTTGCTTCTCCTGCAAGTCCGATTGATTATTTAAAGATTCCTATTCAAACTTTAAAAGTAGGATCATTAGGAACACATAATTTACTTGGCTTTGCGAAGGTGAAGAAAGCAAGAATCTTAGTTGCATCAACGAGTGAAGTTTATGGCGACCCAACAGTTCATCCGCAAACAGAAGACTATTGGGGAAATGTAAACCCGATAGGTCCGCGTGGCGTGTATGATGAAGCAAAACGTTTTCAGGAAGCTATTACAATGGCTTACCACACCTACCATAATCTTGAAACAAGAATTGTAAGAATATTTAATACCTATGGTCCTCGTATGCGTTTGAATGACGGACGTGTATTGCCTGCGTTCATCGGACAAGCACTGCGTGGTGAAGACTTAACTGTTTTTGGAGATGGATCACAAACTCGATCGTTTTGTTATGTAGATGATTTGATAGAAGGAATTTATCGTTTGTTGATGAGTGATTATGTTTACCCTGTCAACGTTGGTAATCCTCAAGAAATTACCATTCGTGAATTTGGTGAAGAGATTATCAAACTAACAGGAACAAAGCAACAATTAATCACAAAGCCGTTGCCTCAGGATGATCCGAAGCAACGCAAACCAGATATATCAAGAGCAATAGAAATTTTAGGTTGGGAACCGAAAGTAAACAGAGAGGAAGGATTACGAATTACCTACGAATATTTCAAAAATCTACCTCCTGATGAATTAAATAAAACTGCTCATCGTTTCGCTTAAAAAAATAATAAAATGGATTATTCAGTTCACCCTTCTGCAATAGTAGATGAAGGATGTAAAATAGGAAAAGGAACAAAAATCTGGCACTTCTCGCACATCATGCCTAACTGTGAAATTGGAGAGAATTGCAACATCGGACAAAACGTAGTTGTATCGCCGCAAGTGATCTTAGGCAACAATGTAAAAGTTCAGAATAATGTTTCTATCTACACCGGAGTAATTTGCGAAGACGATGTTTTTTTAGGACCAAGTATGGTATTTACGAATGTAATTAATCCGCGTAGTGCTGTTAATCGCCGCGATCAATATTTAAAAACTACTGTTAAGCGTGGTGCTTCTATTGGTGCTAATGCAACAATTGTTTGCGGACATGATATTGGCGCGTTTGCATTTATTGGCGCTGGCGCTGTTGTAACGAAGAATGTTCCTGATTACGCATTAGTAATTGGCAATCCTGCGCGTCAGACAGGCTGGATGAGTGAATTTGGACATAAATTAAAATTTGATTCAGAAGGTATTGCAGTTTGTCCGGAGAGCAATGAAAAATACCAACTAAAAAATAATTTAGTAACTAAGTTGTAAAATGAGAGATTATCATAATGGCAAAATAAAATTTGCAGTAATAGGTTGCGGACATATTGGCAAACGCCATGCTGAAATGATTCGTCGCAATGAGGAAGCAGAATTAGTTGCGATGTGCGATATACGCGCAAAAGAAAATTGTGGATTAGAAAGTTTCGAAGGCGTTTCATTCTATCAATCAGCTGAAGAAATGCTTAGTAAGCATCCTGAAATTGATGTGGTGAATGTTTGTTCTCCAAATGGATTGCATGCAGATCATTCGTTAAAGGCGCTGGAATTTCAGAAGCATGTGGTTTGCGAAAAGCCAATGGCTATTAACAAAGCAGATTGCGAAAAAGTAATCTATAAAGCGCTGCAAGTTTCTAGAAATGTGTTTGGGGTAATGCAGAACCGTTACTCTCCTCCTTCGGCATGGTTAAAAGATGTAATTTCTAATAATCGCTTAGGCGAAATTTACATGGTTCAATTAAATTGCTTTTGGAATCGTGATGAACGTTATTACACAGGTAAAAACTGGAAGGGGTCGAGTGATTTAGATGGCGGTACTTTGTTTACACAGTTTTCTCACTTCATCGATATCATGTATTGGATTTTTGGAGATATCACTGACATCAATGGAGTTTTTGCCGATTTTAATCATGAGCATTCAACATCGTTTGAAGACTCAGGAATTGTGAACTTTAAATTTGTAAATGGAGGAATGGGATGTATCAATTACTCGACTGCTGTATGGGATAAAAATTTAGAAAGCAGCATCACTGTTATTGGAAGCAATGGAAGTATTAAAGTAGGCGGACAATATATGAATGAAGTAGAATACTGCCATATCAGAGATTATATGATGCCTGAATTACCTCCTGCAAATCCTGCAAATGATTACGGTCATTACAAAGGGTCTGCTGCAAACCATCATTACATCATCGAGAATGTAATCGACACTTTGAAAGAAAGAAATACAATGACTACAAATGCTCTAGAAGGTTTGAAAGTTGTCGAAATAATCGAACGTATTTACGCATTAAGAAATATCACTAAAAAAGAAATCCGTTTCAATAATGTATAACGAGTTAATCAAAAAAGAAAAAAAGCTTGCAGTAATCGGATTAGGTTATGTAGGACTACCAATTGCATTAGAATTTGCAAAGAAACTTTCTGTGATTGGTTTTGACATCAATGCACAACGCGTAGAAATGATGCGTAACAAAATAGACCCAAGTGGTGAATTAGAAAGTAGCGCATTTGATAATTGTGATATTCAATTTACCGATTCATTGGATGTATTGAGAGAAGCAAACTTTTTTATTGTTGCCGTTCCCACTCCTATTGATGATCATAACTTACCTGATTTAAAACCATTGTTAGGTGCAAGCAAATCGATTGCAGCTGCATTAAAGAAAGGCGATTACGTTGTGTATGAGTCGACAGTTTATCCAGGATGCACGGAAGACGATTGTATTCCGGTTTTAGAAGACATCACCGGATTAAAATACATTACTGATTTTAAAGTTGGTTATTCTCCTGAGCGTATTAACCCAGGCGATAAAGAACATACACTAGCAAAAATCACGAAGGTTGTTTCTGGATGCGATGCTGAATCAGTTGAAGAAATTGCAAAGGTTTATGAAATAGTTGTTGAAGCGGGAGTACATAAAGCTAGTTCTATTAAAGTAGCGGAAGCTGCAAAAATTATTGAGAACACACAGCGTGATGTGAATATTGCTTTGATGAATGAGTTATCAATCATCTTCAACAAAATGGGAATTAACACCTATGAAGTATTAGAAGCTGCAGGGACTAAATGGAATTTTTTAAAATTTATGCCAGGCTTAGTAGGCGGACATTGTATTGGTGTTGATCCTTACTACTTAACTTATAAAGCACAGGAGTTAGGCTATCATGCTCAAATAATAAATTCAGGTCGATATGTGAATGACTCGATGGGCTTCTATGTAGCGAAACAAACTGTTAAGAAATTAATTGCATTAGGTGTTGATATAAATAAAAGTCGCGTGCTAGTAATGGGCGCAACATTTAAGGAAGATGTTGAAGACATTCGTAATTCGAAAGTGGTAGATGTAATTAATGAATTTAAATCATACGGCGTAGCTGTTGATGTTATCGACCCTCGTGCAAGTAGCGAAGAATTAAAACATGAATACGGTTTTGAATTAGTAGCTGAAGCTGGAACAGGATACGATGCAATCATCGTTGCAGTAAATCATAAAGAATATAAAAAATTTACAGAAGCTGATTTCAAAAAAATATGTTCTGAAAAAGCTATTATTGTCGACTTAAAAGGAATTTTACGAGGGAAGATTAAAGATTTAAATTACTGGAGTTTATAATTAATTGATGAGTAATAAGCAACGCATATTAATCACAGGAGGGACTGGTTATATTGGTTCGCATACTGCTGTAGAATTAATTCAGAAAGATTTTGAGGTGCTTATTATCGACAACCTTTCTAACTCTTATGAAGAAGTAATTAATTCAATTGAAAAGATTACAGGAAAGAAACCGGTATTTTTTAAAATTGATTTGAACAATAAAGAAGCCTTAGATTTTTTCTTTAAACAAAATACAATTGATGCAGTTATTCATTTTGCGGCTTACAAATCGGTTGGCGAAAGTGTAGCTCATCCTTCAATGTATTATCGTAACAACATTAATTCGTTGTTAAATGTAGCCGATGCGTGCAATGAAAACGGTATAACAAAATTTGTTTATTCATCATCCTGCTCTGTTTACGGTGAGCCGGATGTGTTACCTATCGATGAGAATGCTGTTATCAAACCAGCGGAGAGTCCTTATGCTAATACAAAAAAAATAGGCGAAGACATCCTTCGCGATATTTCAAAAAGCACTGCATTAAATACAATTGCATTGCGTTATTTTAATCCTGTTGGGGCACACGAAAGTGCTTTGATTGGAGAATATCCAGTTGGTACTCCTTTAAATTTATTTCCAGTTATTACTCAATCGGCTATAGGCAAACGCGGACCAATTACTGTTTTTGGAAGTGATTACAACACGAGTGATGGTAGTTGTGTTCGTGATTATATACATGTGGTTGATATTGCGCGTGCGCATGTGATAGCAATCGAGCGACTATTAAATAACAATACAGAAAACAATTTTGAAATTTTCAATTTAGGAACTGGGAAAGGATTAACTGTTTTAGAAGTTATCAGTGCGTTTGAAAAATACAGCGGTGTGAAATTAAATTACACAATTGGTGATAGAAGATCCGGAGATGTTGAGAAAGTTTTCGCTGATACTAAAAAAGCAAATAACATTTTAGGGTGGAAAGCAATTCATGAATTAGAATCGATGATTACATCAACATGGGAATGGGAAAAAAAGTTAAAATTAATAGGAACTAATTTTTCAAAAGTATAATAATGATTAGAAAAATATTAATTACGGGTGGTGCAGGATTTATCGGATCACATGTAGTAAGACGTTTTGTAAACAACTATCCATCTTATCAGATTTATAACCTTGACGCGTTAACGTACGCAGGCAATCTTGCTAATTTAAGAGATATTGAAAACGCTTCAAATTACACTTTTATTAAAGGGGATATTACAGATAGTAGTTTAGTTCAAGCGCTATTTACAGAGCATAACTTTGATGGTGTTATTCATCTTGCTGCAGAGTCGCATGTTGACAGAAGCATCGCCAATCCAATGTCGTTTGTAACAACTAATATTATTGGAACGGTTGTTTTATTAAATGCTGCCAAAGCAACATGGCATGGCAACTTCGACGATAAGTTATTTTATCATATCAGTACAGATGAAGTATATGGTAGTTTAGGTGAAGAAGGATTTTTTACTGAAGAGACAAAGTATGATCCGCACAGTCCTTATTCAGCATCTAAAGCCAGTTCTGATCATTTAGTAAGAGCATATCACGATACGTATCAATTACCAGTTGTGATTTCTAATTGCTCTAACAATTATGGATCGTTTCAATTTCCGGAGAAGTTAATTCCGCTTGCAATTAATAATATCATCAACAACAAGCCTATTCCTGTTTATGGCAAAGGCGATAACATTCGCGATTGGTTATTTGTAGAAGATCATGCAAGTGCTATTGATGTTATTTATCATAAAGGATTGCTTGGATCCACTTATAATATTGGTGGACATAACGAATGGAAAAATATTGATTTGATTCATTTGCTTTGCCGTATAATGGATAAGAAATTAGGAAAAGAAGAAGGCAGCACAAGTAAACTAATCACCTTTGTGAAAGATCGTGCTGGTCACGATTTGCGATATGCAATTGATGCTACTAAACTAAAAAACGATTTAGGATGGATGCCTTCTTTACAGTTTGAAGAGGGATTAGAAAAAACTGTCGACTGGTACTTATCCAATGAAGAATGGATTAATCAGGTTACAAGTGGAGAGTATCAAAAATTTTACGAAAAACAATATCACCAGCGTTAAGAAATAAAATAAGTATTATGTCAGAATTTAAAATGTACGATACACCATTTCACGAATCATCATTAGCAAATACATCAGTATTGGTTACTGGAGGCGCTGGATTTATTGGATCAAACATTGTCACTTATTTGCTTGCACATGGTGTAAAGAAAGTTCGTGTATTAGATAATTTAAGCAATGGCTTTTTAAGAAACCTTGAAGCTTTTAAAAATAATCCTGCCTTCGAATTTATGGAAGGCGATATAACGGTGATGGATGACTGTAATAAAGCGTGTGAAGGAATCGACTTGGTTACACATCAAGCAGCATTAGGATCTGTACCGCGTTCAATAAAAAATCCGTTAGCAACGAGCGAAGCTAACACAACAGGATTTTTAAATATGTTACTTGCAGCAAGAGATGCAGGCGTAAAACGATTTGTTTATGCAAGCTCAAGTTCTGTTTACGGCGATAGCACTGCCTCACCAAAGAAAGAAGAAAATTTAGGAAATCCTTTATCTCCTTATGCAGTTTCTAAACTTACAAATGAACTATATGCACGAGTGTTTTCAATGCATTATGGAATTGAAACGATTGGCTTAAGATACTTTAATGTGTTTGGACCTAATCAAGATCCAAATGGACCGTATGCGGCAGCAATTCCTTTATTCATGAATGCATTGTTGTTTGGAAAAGATGCCGTGATATATGGTGATGGAGAGCAAACAAGAGATTTCACATTTGTTGAGAATGCGGTTCAGGCAAATATTCGCGCCTTATTTACACCTAATAAAGAAGCAGTGAATAGAGTTTACAATGTAGCGGTTTCAGAAGCAGTATCAGTAAACGATTTATATCAAACTATTGCAATAATTGCTGGTAACAATAATAAGCCTGAATACGTTGCAGAGCGAAAAGGAGATATTAAAAATTCATTGGCTGATATTTCATTAGCAGTAAAATATCTTGGCTATGCTCCGCGATATAAGCACAAAGATGGATTATCAATTACGGTGAACTGGTTTAAAAACAATTATAGCAATGCTTAAATCTTTTTTTAATTTATTCTCATCAAAAAAAGAAGACAACTCAATTGAAACTGATTTTACATCAATTGGTGCAGACATGCATTCACATTTAATCCCAGGAATTGATGATGGTGCTAAAACGCTTGAGGATAGTATTGAACTAATACGATTTTTACATGCAAAGGGCTACTCTAAGATTATAACTACGCCACATATCATGAGCGATTATTTCAAAAACACACCTGAGATAATTCTTGGTGGACTAGAAGAAGTAAGAGCTGCAGTAAAAGAAAATAATATTCCTGTTACAATTGATGCAGCAGCAGAATATTATGTAGATGATGGATTTATCAGAAAATTAGAGGAAGAGGAATTATTAACCTTCGGTGATAAATATTTGCTAATGGAGGTTTCATATATTAATCCACCAGAGAATATTAAGGAAGTATTTTTCAGAGCACAAATTTTAGGGTACAAGCCTATTCTTGCACATCCAGAGAGATATCCATTTTGGTATAGGAATTTAGATGAATACCAGCATTTTTATGACATGGGTGTTGTTCTTCAATTGAATTTAAATTCGCTTAGTGGATATTACGGACCAGAAGCAAAAAAAATTGGAGAGAAGTTAATTGATATGCAAATTATTGGTGCGCTAGGTAGTGATATGCATCACATAAAACATGCAATGGCTTTAGACAAAGTGACGCGAGAAAAATATTTACAAAAGGCATTTGAATTGCCATTAATCAATCGCTATTTGTAATTAGCATTCACGACTCAAGTATTTTTTTTCGAATTGTAAGAAATACTGTAAGGTTTTTCAATTTTTGCTCCCTTCTATTTTTAAAATGATTGCATCTTGTCACGGATAAATCATTAATCACATCTATTATGCAACAGTTTGAAATTGAACAACACTTAAACGTAACCGCCAAGTTTGAATTGGTTAACGGATCAATGAAGTATGGCGTTATCAACAAACAGATCGATGGAGAAAAAATCAGAAATGATTACTACTTCATTTCTCTTCAAAACGTAAAGAATTTTAAGAAG
Organism: Bacteroidota bacterium; assembly: GCA_947447155.1. Taxonomy (GTDB): domain Bacteria; phylum Bacteroidota; class Bacteroidia; order AKYH767-A; family OLB10; genus CAINEC01. The sequence goes on from CANFIN010000004.1 coordinate 19,104, forward strand.
GCTGTAAGCTCACATAATTATGAATTCTGCAAAGCTTTGATGGAAAGAATCAACATCAAATTTATTAAGTCAATCCAGCCTATTTAACTAGCGGTACTGGATACCCATTAATTCGCGTACTTCTTTTACTGTTTTAGAAGATGATGCGTGAGCTTTTTCTTTACCGATTTGTAATACCTTATTTAAGTATTGATCGTCGGCAGCAATCGCTTCTATTTTCTCTCGAAGAGGCGCCACAAATATTTCCATGTCCTCTGCTAATTGTTTTTTCAAATCGCCATAACGGATAGAACAATTATTATAAGCCTCCTCAAAAAACTGAATTGTTTCAGGCTTTGAAACCACACTCAATAATGTAAACAAATTCTGTATCGATTCTGGCTTTACTGAGTTAGGCTCTGTCGGGCCACTATCAGAAACAGCGCGCATGATTTTCTTCTTTAATACATCTGCTTTATCAGCAAGAAAAACCGCATTGGCCTCTCCTTCTGATTTTCCCATTTTACCTGTACCGTCTAATCCTGGGATTTTCACTAACTGTTCTCCAAAATTATAAGCAACAGGCTCAGGAAAAAACTCAACATTGTACATGCGATTAAAACGATTACCAAACTGTCGCGTCATTTCAAGATGTTGTTCCTGATCTTTCCCTACTGGAACTTTTGAAGCTTTATGAATTAATATATCAGCAGCCATTAAAACAGGATATGTTAATAGTCCTGCGTTTATATTATCGGGTTGTTTCCTTGCTTTTTCTTTAAAAGTTGTAGCACGTTCAAGCTCTCCTAAATAAGCATGCATATTTAATAGCAAATACAGCTCTGCTGTTTCAGGAATATCACTTTGCACATAAATAGTACTTTTCTCTGGATCCAGTCCGCAGGCTAAATACTCTGCTAATACCTGACGAACATTTTTCTTTAAAAGTGAGGCATCGGGATGAGTTGTTAATGAATGGTAATCTGCAATAAAGAAGAAGCAATTATTTACTTCCTGCATGCGAATAAAATTCTTAACTGCACCGAAGTAATTTCCGAGGTGTAGATTTCCTGTGCTGCGAATTCCGCTTACAACTGTTTCCATAGATTGCGAAGATAATAAAGGTTTGGTCCCGATAGCTATCGGGATTGAAGATTTGATCCCGCGAATCTTTGCGATAGACGTTTTGAGAATAACATATAAATCCTTTATCGAAATCACTCTGAAATAACCACTTTCAATAATATTGGAAATCATGGTTAAAAAATCAAATCGCGAAACCTTGGAATCAACCATCAATACGATGGAGGGATAGCAGCCCCACCCCGCAGTAAAATTATTTAATCGAAAATAATTACCCGGTTAATAAGCATTTACAAACGCTTAAGTTTATTTGTTATCAAGGCTACGGATTTTGGTTTGAATAAAATTAATTTTCGTTCTCCAAAAACTAATTACCAAACAACCAATTGAAAATAGTTTGTCTTCTTGATATAAACCTCGGGGCCTCCAGCCCCACCGAATCCCGAGAAAACCTCGGGACCACTTTAAATTTTCACTAATTGAAAAATAACTGCCAAATTCAAATCAATCTTAAATATTTGTTTTTGGATATTTTAATTTACTCATTCAAATTAAGTCATTTCGTTTTTTAACAAATCGAACTCAGATTAATTCAACAATTCCTGCAATTAAAAAAACGGGAGGCCGCCTTTTACTTTGGCAATGTGAAAATTTGAGACTTATCCTAAAACAGGTTTAAACAACGAAGGCTTGAAATGGACTGACAATTACTATAAAACAGGGGGCCACCTGGCCCCCTCCCACAATAAATTTAATTGTTTTAAAAATCACTGCCAAATTTAAATCAATCTTAAATATTTGTTATCGGATTATTCGATTTACTAATTCAAATTAAGCTATTTATCTTTTTAACAAATCAAGCAAGTAAACAAAACAATCCCCTCGCAAAGCCTGTTTTTCATTCTTGTTTTTCATTCTTGTTATTCACTATATTTGAACTGTGGATTCATTGAAATTTATTGCAAAACGAATTTGGTGCTGTTGGTTTTTTCTGACTGGATTTTTGTTTTTTATACCGCTCTACCCAATTTTCTTAATCCTATTAAGTAAAGAAAAATGGTTCCCCTATGCATTTCGATTAAAAAAAGTTTGGGCTCATTGGATCATTATCACTTCAGGAATTTCATATAAAATAACTTTTGAAGAAGCACTAGATAAAAACCAGGCTTATGTTATTACGCCGAACCATTCTTCCTATCTCGATATTGTTTTAGCCAATATTGCGATTCCCAATTATTTTCATTTCATGGGAAAGGCAGAGCTAAAAAGAGTACCACTCTTCAGAATATTCTTTAAAAGGATGAATATCTCCGTTGATAGAAGCAGCCGCAAAGATTCATTAAAAGCATTTAAACGCGCCAATAAAGACATAGCTAAAAATATCAGCATTACCATCTTTCCTGAAGCAACCATTCCTGCATTCAGTCCTGAACTAGGCCGATTTAAAAGTGGTGCATTTCGTTTGGCTATACAAAATCAAATTCCAATTGTGCCTGTTGTGTTTCTTGATAATTGGAAAATATTTCCTGATAATGCTGGTAGAAGATTTTTAGTTCAACCAGGACTATCAAGAATTTTAGTTTTAAAGCCTATTCCAACAATTGGCTTAACCGAAAACGATGTATCTACATTAGAACAAAAAGTATTTCATTTGATAGAAGAAAAACTTATTTCATACAAGGTAATTCCAACAAAGCAGCCACAATAAAAAACCCTGACTAAAAAGCCAGGGTTATTTTTTTGCTTTGAATTTCCATTAAGAACTAACAGTATCGCAATGATCTTCAAAAGCAGCCATTAGATTTTCTGCAATCATTTCTGCTGAATGTCCTTCGATATGATGACGTTCAATAAAATGAACTAACTGACCATCTTTGAATAATGCAATACATGGAGATGAAGGAGGGTAAGGCAAGGTATATTTTCTTGCTTGCGCAACAGCATCTAAATCCTGACCAGCAAAAACTGTGTATAAGTGGTCTGGCTTAATTTCACTTCTTTGCAACGCTAACTTTACTCCTGGACGAGCAGCACCTGCAGCACACCCGCAAACAGAATTCATTACTAATAATAAAGTCCCTTTGCTATTCGGAATAGCAGCATCAACCTGCTGTGGATCTCTTAACTCTGTAAATCCTACACCGGTAAGTTCTAAACGCATCGGTGCACATAATTGCTCTGGATATGGCATAATTTGATTTTTTAATTTATTCAGCAAAGTTATGAAAGCATAATTTATAAATGCAAGATTCCTGTAATGAATTGCCTCTTTTTTTTAAATACCTCCTATTCGGTAGCGGTAATATTGTATTATCAAATACAGAATTATGACTACTTCGTCTTCACTACCTATTATCAAAATCAATTATAATCATCAGATTATTGATGCTAATCTTAATGCATTACCAATTCTGGCAAATTGGTGTTGTACTAAGGGAACAAAAATACCCGATGCCATTATTGAAAAACTCACTTCACTGAACATTGCCATGAAAACCAATACAGAAAGAGAGTGCAAGTTAAAATTCGGTGAAACAGTAATATCATTCGACATTATTCCGTTTATGGAAGGAGGTTATATTGGATTATATGGCTATAAAGCAGAACATGTGTCTGTAGCCAATTATAGAGGTCTTCGTGTAGCAGTTTAACTGTTAAACGTTTGGTTGGTTTGAAGGGAACAGCCGGCAATTTGCCGGTTGTTCTTATTTTATGCCCAAACCCAAAAATGTAAGATTGATGTAAGAAAATCATAGTTTTCTTTAAAACAGTTATACAAATCAAGCGTTAAACACCCTGTTTACTTGGATAACCTATATCCTAAGAAAGCTAAACTGTACAAAAACTGATTTTATGAATTCGACAAATACGATGCAAAAGGGAGAAAAGAATCAAGACATTCTTAACGAGCGCTATGATAAAGTAATGCTAATTGATGATAACTCTATAGATTTATTCATCAATAAATCACTGTTAGAGACCAGTGGCTTTTCGTCTAAAATTCAAACATTTGATTCTGCTCAAAATGCTTTAGTTCAACTAAGCGTTTGCCCATTAGATGAATTACCGAATGTTATATTTCTTGATATAATGATGCCTATTATGGATGGATTTCAATTCCTTGTTGAATTTGAAAAACTTCCATCGCAAGTGAAAAATCACTGTAAAATAATTATGCTTTCTACTTCTGAAAGTTTTAAAGATTTAAACAAAGCCAATAGCAATCGCTTCGTAAAAAAATTTCTAAACAAACCATTGCGTCAAGAAATTATTGATGCAATCAACGTTTAACTATCGCTTACCTCGGAAATAATTAACTAGTATTTGACTGCAGTCATCGCTCAATATTCCTTGTAAATATTCTGTTTGAGGATGAAGCTTTATTCCTTGCGATAAGTAGCCTCTTTTTTCATCTTTTGCTCCCACTACAATCCTATCAATTTGCGTCCAGTAAGAAGCACCGCTGCACATTACACAAGGCTCAAGTGTTACGTACAAAGTACAACCTTTCAAGTATTTCCCTCCTAATGCTTCTGCTGCTGCTGTAAAAGCAATCATCTCTGCATGTGCCGTCACATCATTTAAGCGCTCAACCATATTATGAGCCTTCGCAATAATTCTCCCATTTGCAACTATGATTGCCCCAATTGGTACTTCATCTGCAGCTAATGCCTTTTCTGCTTCTGCCAATGCATATCGCATAAAATATTCATCGTCTAAAATCATAGCGTAAATTTATCAAAATTTGTCTTTTCAAGTTCTAAACAATGCCTATTGATAAACAATAATTTTTCGTGTTAAAATAAGGTGATTAATTAGCCGTTTAAATTATTTTTGTAGTAATGGCAAAAAAGGTTGTACAGGTTTTAGACTTTGTAACAGAATATGATTTTCTGCTATTAGGAATTTATTCTGCCTACCGCGATTATAAATTATGCTTTGAGTTAAACAAAGTATTGGAATTATCTTTTGAAAAGAAAGAGGATTTTGAAATGCAACTTGAAAAGAAAGGATCGTCAGGACAGTTTCCTGTTTTTTTTGCAGAAAACATTGATGATGAAGAATATTTTGTAATAGGCAACAAAGGAAATAATGGCTTATTTATACCTGAACTAAAACAGGTTGATTATTTCCTGTTAGTTCGAAACTACAGTCGTTATACAACAACAGATAGTCTAATTGAGAATATTAAACCCATAAAAATTATAAGCAGCGTTATAAAGTACAATCCTGAAGAATTAAAATCTGGCGACTTGTTTTTATATATCGAAAAAAAAGCTGAGAAAAACACTACACACTCATGAATAAAGAACCGAACAAAACAAAGATTGTAGCTACCATTGGACCCGCGTGCATGGATCTTTTCACACTTGAAAGAATGATTCTTTCAGGAGTAAATATTTGTCGTTTGAATGGCTCACATGGTGACCATGCAATGATGCAGAAAATAATTGACAACGTACGATTGCTTAATGAAAAGCTGAATACACATATCGCAATTTTATTCGACTTACAAGGACCAAAAATCAGAATTGGAGATATCCTCGAAGGAAGCTTCACGTTAAACAACGGAAGTGAATTAATTTTAACTCCTCACCAAGTAGAAGGCAACGCAGAACAAGTTTTTATTAAGTATCCTCAATTTCACAAGGATGTTAAAGTAGGCGATTTTGTTTTGATTGATGACGGCAAATTAGAATTGCGCATTGAAGAAATATTGTCGGATGAAAGAGTAAGAACTAAAGTTATTCACGGAGGAATTTTATCATCTCGTAAAGGAGTTAACTTACCGAATACCGAAATTTCATTACCAAGTTTAACTGAAAAAGACAGAGCAGATTTATTATTTGCACTTGAAAATAATGTTGAATGGATAGGATTATCTTTTGTTCGCAAACCACAAGACGTGATTGAGCTAAAAGAAATTATTAAAGCACATAAAAAGAATTCGAAAGTTGTTGCAAAAATAGAAAAACCAACAGCAGTAGACTTTATCGATGATATTATTGAAGTGTCTGATGCTATTATGGTTGCTCGTGGCGATTTAGGAGTAGAAATGGCGATGGAAAAAGTACCAATGATTCAAAAAATGATTGTTGAGAAAGCAAACAAAAAAGCAAAACCAGTTATCATCGCAACGCAAATGATGGAAAGTATGATTTCGAATTATCGTCCTACACGTGCCGAAGCAAATGATGTTGCTAATGCAGTTTACGATGGTGCCGATGCGTTAATGTTAAGCGGTGAAACATCAGTTGGGAATTTCCCAATTGAAACTGTTCAAGCTATGCACAAGATTATAACGGAAGTTGAAAAGAATGATTCGATTTATTTTAAATCGTCGCCAATGAATAAGCAATCATTGAACTTCATTCCTGAATCAATTTGCTTGAATGCCTGCGAAATGGCCCGTCATGCTGAAGCTAAAGCAATTATTGCAATGACACATAGCGGTATGACCGCATTTAGAATTTCATCACACCGACCAAAGTCGAATATTTATATTTTTACAGATAACAAATCGATATTAAATACGCTTAGTTTATTGTGGGGAGTACAAGGTTTTTTTTATGATAAATATGAAAGTACCGACAACACAGTTCATGAAATAAAGGAATATTTAAAATCGAAGAACTTAATTGAAGCAGGAGATTATATTATCAATGTTGCAAGCACTCCACTACATGAAAGGGCAACAGCTAACACTATTAAATTAACTTGTATAGACTAATATGAACTTAGAATCATTAAAGAAAATTTGTGAAATACCTGGAGCACCAGGACATGAACATAGAATACGCGACTATGTAATTACTGAATTAAAAAAATTAAATGTCGAAATCTCCATTGATAAAATGGGCAATGTGACTGCACTCGTAAAAGGTAAAGAACCGAAACGAGCAATGGCAGCGGCTCATATGGATGAAATCGGATTCATAGTAACTCATATTGATGAAAAAGGTTTTGTTCGCTTTAATACATTAGGCGGATTTGACCCAAAGACATTAACAGCACAACGCGTAATTGTTCACGGCAAGAAAGATATTATTGGTGTGATGGGATCAAAACCTATTCACATAATGACGCCAGAAGAAAGAACTAAAACTGCGCAGCTGACAGATTACTTTATTGACTTAGGTTTGCCCAGAGAAGAAGTAGAAAAGCATATTAGTATAGGCGATGCCGTTACACGTGAAAGAGAATTGATTGAAATGGGCAATTGCGTAAATTGCAAATCGATTGATAACCGGATTTCTGTTTATATTCTACTGGAAACATTAAAGCAACTCGACAATACTATTCCTTATGATTTTTATGCAGCATTTACCGTGCAAGAGGAAGTTGGAATTCGTGGAGCATCAGTAGCTGCTCATCATATTGAACCTGACTTTGCATTCGGATTAGATACTACCATTGCATTTGACACTCCAGGTGCAAGACCACATGAAATGGTAACAGAACTTGGTAAAGGTGCTGCAATTAAAATCATGGATTCAAGTACCATTTGCGATACGCGCATGATTGCCTTCTTGAAAAATACTGCTGATAAATACTCGATAAAATGGCAACCGGAAATTCTTCCTGCGGGAGGAACAGACACTGCAGCTCTTCAGCGTAATGGAAAAACAGGCGCTATTGCAGGAGCTATTTCAATTCCTACGCGCCACATTCATCAGGTTATAGAAATGGCCGATAAAACAGATATTCAAAACTGCATCGACCTACTTACTAAAGCCATTCAGGAACTCGACAAACATGATTGGGGAATGGTTGGAAGAATAAATTAAAATAAAAAAGGGTTGAAAAATTTCAACCCTTTTTTATTAGCTATTCGATCGTATTGCTTCAACAGGATCTAGACGCGAAGCCTGATAAGCAGGGACTAATCCTGATATAACACCGACTATAACGGATACGGATAACCCCAAAACAATATTAGACAAACTTAATGGTAAATTTAATCCTGCATACTTACCAGCTAATGTCCCTAAATAAACTAGCAACAAACCGATAAGCCCACCTAACAAGCAAAGAAATACTGATTCTGCAAGAAATTGAAAAAGTATAAAAAAGTTTTTTGCTCCTAATGATTTTTGAATTCCGATAATGGTTGTTCTTTCCTTCACTGATACGAACATAATATTAGCAATACCAAAGCCTCCAACTAGAATACTAAAGCTCCCTATAATCCAACCGGCTTTTGTAAGCATCGCAAATAAACTATTCAGCTGATTAGAAATAAGCTTTGTTTCATTCAAAGCAAAGTTATCTTCTTCTGCAGGGCGCAAGCGACGAATAGCGCGTAGATTACCTCTTAGCTCATCAATCAGTTGGCTGTTCGGTATTCCTGCTTGGCCTTTCACCATAATTCGTGGTTCTAGGTTATCACTGCTGATATCTAAAAATCTTCTTGCAAAATTTACAGGCACCATCACCATTTTATCTTTCGAATTGCCTAGCATACTCTCTCCTTCTTTCACAAATACTCCAATGATATAGAATTTCCTTCCTTTAACAATAATACTTTTTCCTATGGGGTCTGTTCCTGGCAATAGTGTGGTTGCCACACTAGCACCGATGATAGCAACAGGAGAACCTGCTGATGATTCATTCTCGGTAAAATATCTTCCGTCTGATAAATTAATTGTATACAACCTTTCATAATCATGAGAGACCATATTTACTGTTGCGCTTTCAACTGAATTCTTTCCCGACTTAACCGTAACATCATTGGCAGTTGCACTAAAGGCAAAGCTTTCGCCTATGGCGCTACGTTGTTTCAGCAATTCCATTTCTTTGTAATTAGCTGTTGGACGAACCCAGTATTTCCACCATGGAAAATCTTTCCCAAACTCCCAAGGCCATTTCTCAACAAACACCACATTACTTCCCATCTCATCCACACTACTTCGTATTTTATTTTCTAGACCATCTACAGCTGTAAACACCGCAATAATGGCAAAGATTCCAATGGTAACACCTAAAAGCGAAAGAATAGTACGCAGCTTATTCACCACCAATGCATGAATGGCCATGAGCACGCTCTCACGTAAAAGTCGTAGGTAAATTTTCATTGGGTCAAAGGTACGATAGTTTGAGTAGTAAATAACAAGAATCATTTGTATACCACAAAAAAATCCCCGCTCGCGCAGGGATTTTTTATTTACTCGATAAAATTATTTTTTAACTTCTAATCATTATCCATTATTCGTTCCATGCCCATCATCTGACGCATCGTTTTTTGCATGCCATCAGGAGAACCATCTAAGAATATTACATTTCCTTTTCCATACTCTGCGAAGTTCTTAATAGCTTCTGTCCACATTGAGAACATAATCATCGATGTATCTAGATTAGCCTGTTGCATTTCACGAGCTGCATTCTGCATACCCTTCGCTACTTCTTCTCTAAACAAAGCCACTCCTTGTCCGCGTAATTGCGCTGCTTCGCGCTCTGCTTGCGCTGCAATTTTGATTGCGTTACCTTCTGCTTCTGCTGCTTTTGTTTTGGTGATTAATAAAGCTTGTCCTTCATTTTCTGCAGCTGCTTTTAAATTGTTCGATGCAACTACTTTACTCATCGAAACCATTACCGCTTCATCAAATGTAATATCGTTAATCTGTAAATCCTGTAAGTGATAACCCCACTCTTCAATTACATTATCAATCTGCTCTTTTACGTGATCAACAATCTCGCGACGAAGTCCTAATACTTCCGATTGCTTTTTAGTTGCAACAAATGCACGGATATTTCCTTCGATTGTTCTGATTAATGCTTGCATTAAATTTTTCTCATCAATGAATTTGAAAGCCACTTTTTTAATTGACTCTTCTTCGCTATCAATAACAGAAAATAAAATCATCGATTTAAAATAAACGTTCGCCTGATCAACAGTGACAGCTTGAAACTCCAATTCTACTGAACGATTTTGCGTTGATATTTTTTTGAAGACAGTTTCGACAAAAGGAATAATAAAACTTAATCCCGGTCGAATGACGCGCTGGTATTTTCCAAAGACTGTAATCACCGATACATTTCCTTGCTGGACTGTTCTCAAGCCCATGAATAGAATCACTACGATTCCAATAATAATTGCTGTTGACATATCTATAAAATTTAAAATTAATTCCACTTAACTGTTTTTATCATTTGCATGATATCTTCCTTCGCATACTTTACTGAAGGTGCTATACTATCGGCATTGGGTGCCGCATTAAAATACAAAGCACCTCTAATAAAATTTTTTGAACTATCAGTAACAAAAAACTGAATTGGCGATGCAGCATCTCCGCCTATTTCATAAAGAATACCACCAACATTATTATTTACTTTTAAAACACTTTCATTAATTGAACTTGCGCGTGATGTATGTTTATAGACTAGCGTACGAGTATCTTCAGCATACTTGTCAAAATCGCCATTCAATTTTTTATAAGTAATATAAATTTGTCCATTTAACTTAGGCATTACTATATAATACCAAAATGGCTCAGATAAACTATTCGTATCAGGAATCGCAACTGCAATTGTAGAAATGTCGAATGAATACGGACTATTTGAAGGATTAAACTTCTTGTATGAATGCTTCGGAAAAGTAACCCGATAATATCCTTTGGGCTTTGGAACACCAATGTCGTCACTATCGCCACAAGAAACAAGTGCTAGTGCTAAAAAAACAAGTCCTACAATTTGTTTAAAATTCATGTCGCAAAGATGCAAAAAGTACTCAACAAAAAAGGCATCCGAAGACGCCTTAATTAATATTTAAAATGGTTCTGAGGATCCTTGGTCATTTGTTGGAGGATCTTCCATGCCATTATCTGTATCATTATTGTGATTAGGCTCATTTTCTCGCTTGCTTAACATCGTCATGTTTTCAGCGACTACTTCAGTAGCATATTTTTTTACTCCATCTTTTTCCCAGCTTCGCGTACGCAATTTGCCTTCAATAAAAATCATGTGCCCCTTGCGCAACTTCAACTTCTCTGCTGCTTCTGCAAGTCCGCGCCATAAAACAATGTTATGCCATTCGGTTTGATCCTGGCGCTGTCCCTCTTTATTCTTAAAATATTCGGTGGTTGCTAATGGAAATTTTGCTACCATGATACCACCTTCCATGTGTCTGAACTCAGGATCTTTTCCTAAGTTTCCGATTAAAAATACTTTGTTTACTCCCGACATAATATTATTAGTTTGATGAATTTCTAAGTTACTATGTTCGGCTTGGCTGTGTATAGCAAATATAATTAATTTGATATGATATCAAAATGTAAAGCAACAAGTATTATAAAATATTGCAAAAAAGTTTAAAACACCATTAATTATTATGGCTTTCGAGATATTTTACTATCAATTGAGGCATTCCAAAATCATCAATCTTTTGCCAAGGTACTCTTATAAGTGCATTATTACTAATTTGCAAAAGGTCATCTGTTTTTATCCACCAAAACTTTGCATATAATACTTGGTGCGAGAGAATATGTTTTACAACATGACTATTCTTAACGAGCTGCGCATTATCAATTTCCAAGTAATTACCAAGGTCTGGAATAATTAAATCCCACTCAGCTTTATTCATAGAGTCAGATTCGATGAGAGGGAATTGATAAAGGCCTTGCCAAATATCCTTATCACTTCTTCTTTCTATTAATACATGAGTTTCATCCGTAAAAATTAGAAAATCGAAAAATCGGTTACGCGTTTTGGTTTTCTTAGCTTTATAGGGATAATTCTGAATGCTTTTACTTTTTAATGCAACACAATAATCTAAAAATGGGCAATTATTACATATTGGATTAGCGGGTTTACAATTCATAGCCCCAAACTCCATCATTGCCTGATTAAACAAGCCAGGCTGATTTTTATCTAACAGCTCATTTGCTAAAATGGTAAACTCTTTTTTACCTTGCGATGAATCAATAGCAGTATCAATCCCAAACAAACGCGATAAAAAGCGATAAACATTACCATCTACAACAGCATGGGGTAAATTAAAAGCAATAGAACCAATAGCAGCGGCGGTATAATCACCTACTCCCTTCAAGGCCTTGATTTGCTCATATTCTTTTGGAAAAACACCTTGGTAATTATCTCTGATTGATTGGGCTGCGGCTTGTAAATTCCTTGCTCTGGAATAATATCCGAGCCCTTGCCACAATCGAAGAACTTCCTTTTCATCAGCATTGGCAAGATCTATAACTGAGGGAAAAGCATCCATGAACTTATACCAATAAGGCATACCTTGTTCAACACGAGTTTGTTGCAAAATCACTTCAGAAAGCCAGATTGAATAAGGGTTTCGGGTGCGCCTCCAGGGTAAATCCCGGTGATTATCCCGGTACCAATTCATTAAAATTCGACTGAAGTCCATTATTTGAGTTGTAAGGGGCTCAAAAATAAAGAATTAATATTTTGTATTTCAATCAGAAAGCCTATCTTTGCAGCCCCTTATCAGTTATTAACAAATTAAACATATTGTCATTATGACTAAAGCAGAATTAGTAAACGAAATTTCAACAAAAACAGGAATTGAAAAAGTTGCGGTTCAACAAACAATTGAATCAATGATGAAAGTAGTGCGCAACTCATTAATTAACGATGAAAATGTATACTTAAGAGGATTTGGTAGTTTTATCGTTAAGAAACGTGCAAAAAAGACGGGGCGTATTATTACTAAAAATGCAACGATTATCATTCCTGAGCATTATATCCCGGCTTTCAAGCCAGCTAAAACTTTCACAGAGCGAGTAAAAACTGCACACGTGAAAAAAACAGAAGGATAATAAATGAAAGCAAAACATTTGCAATTATTAATTGTAGGAGCGGCATTAATTATTTCTGGAATCATTTACACCATGCCATCGCAGGTGAATATCAAGTCAGAAAATAATGATGACACCAACAAAGAAAAAGCAAATGGTTTCAGTGATGAGCAGGTACTAACTCAGGCAAAATCACTACTGGACAGTAACCAGATAAAAAAACTAACGTTCTTTGAATCAGCACTAAAAAATAATGGTGAAAAAGACACTGCCCTCTTTGATCAACTAGGTCGATTCTGGGATCAGGCTGGTGTACCCGCAGCATCTGCCATTTGGTTTGAAAAAAAATCTATGATTTTAAAATCAGAACAAGGGTATCTTGATGCAGCATATCGTTATTTTGATGCATTTAAGTCGACTGAAGATTCAGTATTCAAAAACATGATGGTTGCTAAAGCAATGGCCAACTATCAATTAGTTTTAGATTTGAATCCATCGAATTTAAATGCAAAAACAGACTTAGGTGTTTGTTATGCAGAAGGCAGTTCAGAGCCAATGAAAGGAATTTTATTGCTTCGTGAAGTTGTAACTGTAGACCCTAATCATGAAATGGCGCAATTTAACCTGGCTATGCTTTCGGTTAAATCGGGGCAGCTTGATAAAGCCATTGATAGATTAAACACCGTGCTAAAAATTAATCCGAAGAGAATAGATGTCTATTTTTACCTAGGACAAGTTTATGCATCTAAGGGTGATAAAGCAAAAGCCATTGAAAACCTCAAAAGTTTCGTAAAGAAAACGGATGATCCAAATGCTGCTGCTGAAGTAAAAAAAATGATTACAGAGCTTGAAAAGAGCCCTGCTTAAAAATGAATAAGTTATATTTCTAACCGAATAAAAAAATATTATTATGCCTTCAGGTAAAAAACGTAAGCGCCATAAAATGGCAACCCACAAACGTAAAAAGCGTCTTAGAAAAAATCGTCATAAGAAGAAGAAATAATCTGTCAGACAGGTTTTTTTAACTAACAGATTACGCTCTAATTTTTTTAGGGCTTTTCTGCTTTGTATAACTATTTAGTTTCATTTTAGTGAGACTCGATAGTTATGCGTTTATACTAAATTTTAATAAGCTTTTTCTGATTGAACAGTGAATTAATTATTGATTCATCTTTAACTGAAGTAACAATTGCTTTAGTTGAGGAAAAGCGTCTCGTAGAGCTCAACAAAGAGAAAAAAGAAAATAATTTTTCTGTTGCTGATATCTATTTGGGACGCGTTAAGAAGCTAATGCCTTCTTTGAACGCTGCATTTGTTGACATTGGCTATGAAAAAGATGCATTTCTTCATTATTTAGACCTTGGTCCTCAAGTACAATCGCTTTTAAAATTTCTTAAAAGTACCGTAAATGGTAGCCAGCCGCAATCTCTTTTAAATGATTTTGAATTAGAAGGAGACATTAATAAAGCTGGTAAAATCGGACAGATGCTATCGCCTAATATGAACATCATTGTTCAAATTGCGAAAGAACCGATTTCAACAAAAGGGCCTCGGATTACTTCAGAAATTTCTCTTGCAGGAAGGTTTGTTGTATTGGTGCCTTTTTCGGATGTTGTTTCAATATCTCAAAAAATTAAAAGTAGCACCGAACGCCAGCGTTTAAAACGCTTAGCAATGTCGATTAAGCCGCGCAACTTTGGGATTATTGTTAGAACAGTTGCGGAAGGCAAAAAAGTAGCTGATTTAGATGCAGATATTCAAGACCTGTGTGCTCGATGGCAATCGATGCATGAACAATTAAAAACAGTGCATGCTCCAGTAAAAATTCTGGGTGAAATGAATAGAACTTCAACTATTCTGCGCGACTTATTAAATCCGAACTTTAATAGCATTCAGGTTAACGATGCTCCTCTTGCAGAAGAAATAAAAAGTTACATCCGTAGCATCGCACCCGACCAAGTAGATATTGTAAAACTCTATAAAGGCAAGGTTCCAATTTTTGAAAACTTTGGAGTTGACAAACAAATAAAAGGACTATTTGGTAAAACAGTAACGCTTAGTGGCGGCTCTTATTTAGTAATTGAACATACCGAAGCATTACATGTAATTGACGTGAATTCGGGTGGAAGAAATAAGGGTGCTCAAGACAATCAAGAATCGAGTGCATTATCAGTGAACATTGCTGCAGCAAAAGAAATTGCTCGTCAGCTGCGACTACGAGACATGGGTGGTATTGTCGTAATCGATTTTATCGATATGAAAAACACTCTTCATCGTAAAGAGCTGTTTGATACCTTACGTGATGAAATGAAATTGGATCGAGCTAGGCATACAATTCTTCCAGCAAGTAAATTCGGATTGATTCAGTTAACGCGTGAACGTGTGCGACCTGTAACTAATATTATCACCGTAGAAAAATGTCCTACTTGCGATGGTACTGGAGAAATAAAAGCTTCTATTCTACTTATTGACGATATTGAAAATAATATACGTTACTTATGTCAGGAACAGAATGAGAAATCACTTACGCTACACGTACATCCATACCTGGCAGCTTATTTAAAGCAAGACAAATACACTTTCAAATCTTATCAGTGGAAGTGGTTTAAGAAATATAAAAAGTGGATTGCTATTGATCCGATTTCAGCACTTCATTTTATGGAATACCATTTTTATAATAATCAAGGCGAAGAGATAAAACTCTAGCGCTTGCCCTCTGCAACAACCAGTGGTAATCGGATATTTTCAACAACTCCATTTTCACTGATAAGCTGAGCAATCAAAATATAAATTCCAGATGATACAATCTGATTTTTGTTGTCGGTACCATCCCAAATCATTTTTTCATTTGTCCCAATTAAATCGGCATTGATCAGATTGCGTACTACAGTACCATTATAATTTGCAATTTGTAATGAACCCCACATGCCGGAACTTTCATTGCTGATTTCTATTTGCATATTATCTTCAAAACCATCTGCATCAGGAGAAATTATCGAAGGATTAATCGATATAAATTTCGACTGCAGCAATGCATTTATAGCTTGTGAGTTTTTTTCTGTAGGGGTTGAACAGCCACTTAAACAGCTTGCACTTTTCCAATTATCTGAATTACCAGTTGCAGCAGAAAAAGATACACGCTCCAAAGAAACTCCTTCTACATCTAACAATAATTGTGAATGTTGCTTTTCGGAATAATAAAATTCATCCAATATAATAGAATTCGCATCTAACAAAACGAGTCTCCCTTCATCATCATTCATTGGTGGGATAGAATAATTGATAGTGGATTGTTTTTTTATTTTAGGATAACATTGTTTCACATCAAACTCCTCATTGATTAGCACACAATATGCATGAGGCATTATTGTTAAATCCTTGGATGTAATCTTTCCATTATATTCAACTTGATTCGTAAGCAAATTTCTTCTGCTGCAACATAAATTTTTTAATGAAATTATTTTATCAGATTCATTATAAACTTCTATAAAATCGCCGCAATTTATCGTAGGATTAAATAGCACTTCATTAAAAATCAAATCTCCTTTTACTGGATTTACCCCTACTCCAAAATTATATTCGAAATCACCTAGTAACAAATTACCATTGCAATCAAAAATTGAGTTTGTAATTTTCAATTTATGTTTTTCATTAGTAAGAAAGCTTAGATTGGATTTTAGAATTACCTGATTAGTGAAAGTTTTTTCTAACCAAATAGTATCAGGTAAAATCGAATTATCAATAACAAAATCATTCACATTAAAATTAGTAGTATTAATTTCTTCGGTGAAAACAATTGATAAATGATTACTATCTACAACATATATCGAACGAATTTCAGGAAGTTCGTTATCAACCACTAAATCGTTATTGCAATTTAGCAAACCAGGACTTCCACCTCGAGCGTCACAGGAAGCCCTCCAGTTTTTAGTGTTAGCACATAAATAATCAGGCTGTATTTTTTCAATTGACCAGCCGCCTTGATTTTTAAAACCATCATTATAAAATGAGTTATTATAATTAACCTCATCAATAATTTTTGAAGAGTCCTTTATCTGGATTAAATCCCCATCATTATTCAATGTTGGAAAATTAGTGATTGCACTAGCATTTATTCCAGATGACTGCAAAAGTGATTTTCCTGTTGACGAAGAATACACTTTATATTCATGGGGGCAGATTGTATCATCTCCTAAAACGCCAGTTGTAGAAAAATCAGTTATGAATAAATTATTAGTAGCAATAAACTTATTCGAATTATTAAAAACTTCAATATATTCTGCATTTGGAAGATTATTTGCTCCTAATGGATTACACATGATTTCATTAATTACTAGATCACCAGGAAGAGCATATTCACATTTTATAAAAGTCAAACTGATTGTGATGGTGTCTGATAAATTAAAAAATAAATCTGCTACATTAATTAATTTCAGCTGAATAACTTCTCCAATATTTACATGATGATGAAGTATAAATTCAAACATAGATGAATCAGAATTAGCAAAAACTGAATCAACGCTATTAGTAGCGGAAATTAACTGCAGATGATTGCTTGGTGTAAAACCAGAGGTTGATTCATTAAATCCAATTTTAAATATTGAATCATTGATAAATGCAGCATCAACAACAGATGGAGGAATTGAATCCTTTATGAGAGGGCCTGCATAAATATTATCGAGATAAAATGATGTTGCATTAGAAATAGTATAAGTACAACGCCATCCTAAATAGCCTTGATATAAATTAAAATTATCTGTTGCAGAAAACTCAAATTGACAATTATTTCCTCCAGTATAATCAGTATAAATTTCGAATAATCCAGAAGGATAATAGATCACTTTAATTGTAACACCAAAGGCAGATGCTATTTTTCCACTAAATCCTTTGCCAATTAAAACAGAATTAGTTCCTGATTGCTTATATAACGAGATTGCATCATTACTTCCTGACTCACCAAACTGAAGAAAATAACCATTCAATGAAGAGCTAAAACTTGACTGGTCTGCTATCAAATAAAATCGAGAATAGTTTTGTGATGAAGGAGAAAATGATTGTTCAATATATAAGTCCCACTCAATTGTATCAATTCCTATTACACTTAATGCAGTTGTAATCCCTGATGAAGATGCAATTGAAGAATTAAGTTGTAATTGCTTTTGAGTATTAATTTTAAATGCTGTAGAGTCTCCAGCCCAAGTTGGATTACTATTAAAATTACCATCCGAAAAATCGTCTGCTAATTGTGCAAATGAAAATTGAAAGCATAGGATACAAACAAAAAATATTATAGACTGCCTCATGTTTTTTTGCGCAAAGCTATATGCATGACGCCCGAATTACCCCATAACAAACATTTACAAACGATTAATTTCAAATTAAGTGTCATTAGTTACATGCTCATTTTTATAAATTCATATCTTCGCTTGCGTTACCGAAGAAAATAATGATCAATAAATCCTTATTTGTTTTAGCAATAATTATATGCACGATGCCTTTTATGGATCCTCCATTAGCATTGCTATTAGGATTTATTATAGCGCAAACAATTGAAAATCCATTTGAGAAATGGAACAGCGCGGCTACCAACTGGTTATTAAAATCATCCATCGTATTGCTTGGATTTGGGATGAATCTTCACAAAGCATTTGAAGCAGGAAAAACCGGATTTATTTTTACAATATTCTCAATCGTAATAACCCTTTTTGTTGGATGGTTATTAGGTAAAAGACTAGGAGTTGATAGCAAAACATCGTTTTTAATTTCTAGCGGAACGGCAATTTGTGGAGGAAGTGCTATCGCTGCAGTATCACCAATTTTGCAAGCCAACGAAAAGCAAATGAGTGTATCGCTTGGAACAGTTTTTATATTAAACTCAATAGCATTATTGTTCTTTCCAGTTATCGGACATTTATTGAACATGAGCGAGCATCAATTTGGATTATGGGCAGCAGTTGCTATTCATGATACCAGCTCGGTAGTTGGTGCTGCGAGTAAATACGGACATGAATCTTTGCAAGTAGCCACAACAGTTAAATTAGCAAGAGCACTTTATATTATTCCTTTGTCGCTATTAACGGCTTACTTTTACAAGTCTGGTAATTCAAAAATTAAGATTCCATATTTTATTGGCCTTTTCATTATCACCATGGTAATAGGCACTTATTTCCCTGCATTCACTTCTACTTATTCAATCTTGGTAATACTTGCTAAAAAAGGATTAACCATTACGCTATTTTTAATAGGCAGTAGTTTGTCTATTAAAAAATTAAAATCAGTTGGAGTAAAACCATTAATGCAGGGGATTGGCTTATGGATTTTCATTAGTATTATTTCTTTAATCTCTGTTTTATATTTTGCATAAGTTATTGAGAAATTAAAAATCGATTGTTCAAAATATATTTTCATACTCACATGCATTAGGTCCTTTTAAATAGATTTGTTTATATGAAAATAGCTGTTGTAGGTGCCACAGGATTAGTAGGCACAAAAATGATTGAAGTGCTTTTAGAAAGAAACTTTCCTATCACTGAATTAATTCCTGTTGCTTCTGAAAATTCAGTTGGTAAAGAAATTACATATCAAGGTACGACATACAAAGTGGTCAGCATGCAAACCTGCATCGATATGAAGCCTGCTATTGCCTTATTTTCTGCGGGTGGCACTACATCATTAGAATGGGCTCCTGCTTTTGCGGCAGCTGGTATAACTGTCATTGATAACTCTTCTGCCTGGAGAATGGACCCAACAAAAAAGTTAGTGGTTCCTGAAATCAACGCAGATGTATTAACAAAAGAAGATAAAATAATTGCTAATCCGAATTGCTCTACTATTCAAATGGTTTTGCCGTTGGCGCCATTACATTCAACTTATAAAATAAAGCGAATAGTAGTTTCTACTTATCAATCGGTGAGTGGTACAGGCGCTAAAGCGTTACAACAATTAATGAACGAGCGACAAGGCATCAACGGTGAAATGGCGTATGCTTACCCAATCGATTTAAATGTAATTCCTCAGATTGACTCATTTCTTGAAAATGGAAACACGAAAGAAGAAGTGAAGATGATTAATGAAACCTGCAAAATCCTTCGTGACGATTCAATAAAAGTTTCCGCAACAACTATCCGTGTGCCTGTTAAAGGCGGGCATAGTGAAAGTGTAAATATTGAATTTGAAAACAATTTTGATTTATCTGAAGTAAAAAGACTTATTGCGGATATGCCTGGCGTTATATTACAAGACGACATATCAAAGCAAATTTATCCAATGCCATTATATGCTGAAGGAAAAGATGAAGTTTTTGTAGGAAGAGTGCGCCGTGATGAATCTCAGCCTAATACATTAAACATGTGGATTGTTGCTGACAATCTTAGAAAGGGTGCTGCCACCAACGCGATACAAATAGCGGAGTATTTATTGAAAAACAAGCTGGCTTAATTTTACTTTATCAATGCCAAAGGATGAGCCACACCGGTATATTCTTGCAAATCCATTTTTATTGAACCTACCATTAGGCTGGCCTCTGCTCTAATTGGAACACGACTCTTGTCATCGCTAATCCAAATCGTCATTCCTTCTTGCTCTTTAAACACGCGGCCTTCCATTACATAAGGCTTAAACTTTACACATCTAAACTTTCCTTTATCAGTAGTTAAGAACACTTTACCTACATACTTAATCATCATCGGGAAAGTTTCATCATCCAGATACGTGTGAATTAAAAATGTATCTCCAACTGCTGCATTGCTTAAATCAATTGTACGAGCAAAATAAAAAGCAGATAGCAAATCCTGAACATGCTTTGGTGTTTTGATAGCTTTCTTCTCGCTAGTAGCTGTACAATTTACCTGATCAAACTTTACTTTTTGATTTACTTTATATCCGCCCTCTCTTACATCTCTCACAAAGTACCAAGGCAGCATTGCATCTTTATCGATATAGCTTTCGTAACGATCGCGAACCTTAAAAAACCAATCGAATGCACCTACCGATTTACCCTCACCGATTACCTGATAACAGGATTTTCCCATTACCGTTTTTAGTGTAGGCGACACCGTTAGTGTTGCTTCACCGGCATCAATAAACCCATAATGAACCCTATACTTTAATTGCTCACCAGGAACGAAGGCTTCCTGATTGACTATTCTTAGTGGCTGAGCAAAAGCGTTGACTGAAATCGTTAAGAAAATAAAAACAAATACTTTTTTTAATTTTATCATTGTGCGTAAGGATCGATATTCCATTCATCAGTAGACGAATTATCGAGACTTTCATTTTCGCTGCTAAAATTCAGGGATTCAAAACCTGGAGGCAAATCAACTAGAACATCCATTTGATCAACTAAATCAGAAGGAGTTCCGATTTCATTATCGAGGATATGTAAATCTTTAAGCTTTGGCAAGTCTTTTACCGACTTCAATCCAAAATGGTCCATAAAACTCTTGCTTGTTGCGTATAGCAGAGGTCTTCCAGGCCCATCGCCTTTTCCATTAATTACGATCAACTCTTTTTCCAATAGTTTTTGAATCGAATAATCACAGTTAACTCCGCGAATATGTTCTATCTCTGATTTGGATAACGGCTGTTTGTAGGCAATTATTGCAAGTGTTTCCAAAGCTGCAGTAGAAAGTCGGCGTTTTGCTTTGATTTGCAACAAAGTATTAACAACAGAATGATATTCTTTTTTAGATAAAAACTGATAGCCTTCCGCTATTTCGACCAATTCGAATGAATAAATTTCGTCTTTGTATTTATCTTTTAATTGTTCTACAATTTCTTTTAGCTGATCTTTTTTCAATTCCCAACCATAAGTTGTATTCAAACAACTAATAATATCATCTGCTGCTACCGGAGATTCAGCTGTAAATATTAATGCTTCTATGTGTTGTTCGAGTAATTGCATTTCTAAATTTATTTAAATTAAATTACAATGTTTACTATTCTTCCTGGAACAACAATAATTTTCTTTGGAGTTCCTTCAAATAATTTATTCGTATCAGGAGCTGATAATACAGCCTTTTCGATTTCTTCTTTAGATAGCTGAAGAGATAGTTTGATTTTTGATTTTACTTTTCCATTAATAGAAATAGGATATTCAAATTCATCCTCTACTAAAAATGTCTCATTAAATTGTGGAAATTCTGCCTTCGTGACACTATCATTATTTCCTAATTTCTCCCATAGCTCTTCCGCAAAATGAGGGGCATAAGGAGATAATATAATTAGAAGTGGTTCAAGTATCGCACGCTTATGACACTTAGCATCCGTCAATTCATTTACACAAATCATGAACGAACTTACTGTTGTGTTAAAAGAGAATCTATCTACATCATCCTCCACTTTCTTAATTGTTTTGTGAAGTGTTTTTAACTCTGCTTTTGAAGGGTCTTCATCTGAAACAAAGAATACATTTTCCTTTCCATGAAACAATCGCCATAATCTTCTCAAGAAATTATGTACACCACTTATACCTTGCGTACTCCAAGGTTTACTTTGTTCTAAAGGACCTAAAAACATTTCATACAAACGAAGGGTATCGGCGCCATATTGAAGAATAATATCATCAGGCGTTACCACATTGTATTTACTCTTCGACATTTTTTCTACTTCACTTCCGCAGATATATTTACCTTCTTCCAAAATAAATTCAGCATCTACAAAATCTTCTCTCCAATTTTTAAATGCTTCAAGATCTAATTCATGATTTGGAGCAATTGCTACATCAACATGAAGTGCACTTGTATTATAATCTTTACGCAATCCTGCTGAAACAAATTTATTTGTACCTGCAATTCGATAAACAAAAGCACTGACCCCTTGAATCATTCCCTGGTTAATCAATTTTTGAGCGGGCTCATTCATTGGAATCACTTCAATATCGAATAAGAATTTTGTCCAGAAACGTACATACAATAAATGACCTGTTGCATGCTCAGCGCCTCCTAAATAAAAATCAACGTTCTTCCAATAATCAACAGCTTCTTCTGATACTAATTCATTTTCATTTTTAGCATCCATGTATCGTAGGTAGTACCAGCTTGAACCAGCCCATCCAGGCATGGTTGTCGTTTCGTATTCATACTCGCCTTTATATTTCCAATTGTTTGCACGAGCCAAAGGAGGCTCGCCTGTTTCAGTAGGATGAAACTTATCAATTTCAGGAAGTATCAATGGCAAATCGGATTCCTCTAACGGTTGCGGAATACCGTTTTTATAGTATATAGGAATAGGCTCACCCCAATATCGCTGGCGACCAAATGCTGCATCTCGTAATCGATAATTTGTGCGACCTTTCCCACAATTATTAGCTTCTATTTTTTCGATAGATGCTTTGATTGCCTCTTTCACTTCTAATCCGTTTAAGAAATCAGAATTAAGAATAGTGCCCATTTTTTCGTCGTACGATTCTGCTGCTAATCCTGCGTGACCTTTTGGTAATTCAACAACCTGCAAAATTGGTGAACGACCGAGTTGTTCTGAAAGTTCAGCCATGAAGTGGTTTGCAAAAGCAAAATCGCGACTATCATGTGCGGGCACAGCCATTACTGCACCAGTACCATATCCTGCAAGTACGTAATCACCTACCCAGACAGGAATTTTATCTCCTGTAAACGGATGAATCACATAAGCACCTGTAAACTGACCGCTTATCTTTTTTACTTCGGCCATGCGTTCACGCTCACTTCTGTTTTTTGACGTCAGCACATATTCCTCCACGTTAGAACTATACTCATCAGTAGTAATCTTTGATACCAATTCATGTTCTGGCGCAAGCGTTACGAAGGATACACCAAAAACGGTATCAGGACGAGTAGTAAAAACTTCTATAAACTCATTACTATTTTCAAGATTAAAAACGATTGACGTTCCTTCACTTTTGCCAATCCAGTTGCGTTGCGCTTCTTTCATTGAGTCTGACCAATCTAACGAATCGAGATCTGACAACAAACGATCTGCATAAGCAGTAATACGCAAACTCCATTGAGGCATTTGCTTTCTTTCCACGGGATAACCGCCTCGTTCACTTACCCCATCTTTAACTTCATCATTAGCCAAAACACTACCCAAAGCGGGACACCAGTTAACCCACGCCTCACTCAAATAGGCCAATCGGAAGCAAAGTGAAATCTCAGACTTCTTTTCTTCACTAAAAGATTTCCAATCGTCAGCAGTAAAAGGCGCTAATTCTTGCTCAATCCCACCAGTCAAATAAACAGGTTCGTATTGACCCCAACCCTGTGTTTCAAAAATTGCAAGCAACGTGTTTATTGACTCTGCCTTATTTGATTTCGGATTATACCATGAATTAAAAAGCTGAATAAATATCCATTGTGTCCACTTATAATATTCGGGTTCACAAGTTCTGATTTCACGAGACCAATCATAACAAAAACCCAATTTATCTAGCTGTTCACGATAACGTGTAATATTTTTATCAGTTGTTACTTTTGGATGCTGGCCTGTTTGAATAGCATATTGTTCTGCAGGTAATCCAAAGGCATCATAACCCATAGGATGTAAAACATTATAGCCTTTCAGATTTTTATAACGAGCAACAATATCTGAAGCAATATAACCTAAAGGATGTCCGACATGCAACCCTGCACCTGAAGGATAAGGGAACATATCTAAAACGTAATACTTAGGTTTGGCGTGATTAATCCCTGTTTTATAGGTTTCACGCTTTTTCCATTCGCCTTGCCATTTAGATTCTATCTCTCTGAAATTGTATTCCATTTAATAATAAAATAAGGGTCACGAAGTTAGCAAAAAGCCTTTGTTTTAAGGCTTCACGCATCATATTTCTATGCATTATTTTAATTGAAAATCAAGAAAACGACATTCGGGCAGTCATTTTCCAATATTGGCTGTATAAAATAGGTAAATTTGATTCAGCTGATTACATTTGTGGCTTACTAAGAATTACGATTTGAATATGAAGAGCCTGAAGAATCCGTCCAGAATTTCCAATATTATTAGCATCACATTGGTGTTAATTGTATTAGGAACACTTGGATTAATCCTTTCCAGCGCTCAAAAAATATCAAATCATTTAAAGGAAAATGTGGAAGTCGCAATTACACTTCGTTCAGATTCTGATACAATTGCTGTACAACAACTAGTTCAACAATTAAAAGGAGCTGAATTCTCAAAAAATGTTGAATATATTTCTAAAGAAAAGGCTGCAGAAAAACTTCAAAAAGACTTAGGTGAAAACTTCGTTGATTTTTTAGGATACAATCCGTTAAAACCGTCGATTATTATAACTTTTAAATCTAATTATACAGAGAAAGTACTTTTAAAAAACACCATTAACCGAATTGCATCCAACAATTTAATTGAAGACATTCAATATCAAGAATCATTAATTTCGGAGTTGAATGAAAATTTAAAAACAATTTCAATTATTTTACTTAGCTTTAGTATTTTATTAATGATTGTTGCAATTGGATTAATCAATAACACAATCAGGATCGCTTTATATTCTCAACGACAATTAATTCGCAGTATGCTATTAGTGGGAGCCAAAAAGAATTTTATCAGGAGACCTTTTCTTGCTGACAGTATTCGTAATGGAATTTTGGGAGGCATCATTTCAATTATGTTATTGTTAGGATGCATCTATTTTGCAGAACAAAAAATTCCTGATTTGAAACTATTATTAGACAGCAATACAATTACAATTATCAGTAGTGGAATATTAGTTTGCGGAATACTTTTATCATTTACTTGTACATTGATTGCAGTTAACAGACATTTAAAATACCGAACAACATTATTATAAATATTTATGGCTAAGAACGACCTTAAAAAACCAAGCATCACTGAAAAATCAACGCCAGTATCAAAAGATGGCTTTGTATTCTCTAAGATTAATTTCCAGTTATTTATTGTTAGTGTAATTACAATTATAATTGGATATGCTTTAATGGCAGGCGGAAAATCAGACGATCCAAATCGTTTTAGTGAAGATATATTTAATTTTCAACGAATCACTTTGGCACCTATAATTATCCTTGCAGGATATGCTCTTGGAATTTATTCCATCTTGAAAAAAACCAAAGAAACAGAATGAATATTTTCCAATCAATAGTATTGGCAATTATTGAAGGCATCACTGAGTTTTTGCCTATTTCATCAACGGGCCATATGATTATTGCATCATCTGTGATGGGTATTGCAAATGATGATTTCACTAAAACATTTACTGTCGCTATTCAATTAGGAGCAATACTTTCCGTTGTAGTTTTATATTTCAAACGATTTTTCCAGACTATAAATTTTTACTTCAAATTATTAGCAGGATTTATTCCTGCTGTTGTTTTAGGTTTAATATTCGATGATTACATTGATGCGCTTTTAGGAAATGTATTAGTTGTTGCTTACACCTTGCTCGTGGGTGGTGTACTTCTTATTTTCTTAGAAGACATTTTAAAACACAAAGAGATTGATGATTCAACGGATGATATTAATTATACGAAAGCATTTAAAATAGGGATTTTTCAATGCTTAGCTATGGTGCCAGGCGTATCAAGATCCGCATCGACTATAATCGGAGGCATGACTCAAAACTTAAGCAGAAAAACAGCGGCTGAATTTTCTTTTTTCTTAGCACTACCAACAATGTTTGGAGCTACCGTACTTAAGGTTTACAAATTTTATAAAGAAATGCATGAGAAAGGGATATCATTCTCTGGCAATGAAAAGCTTTTATTAATAATTGGCAATATTGTAGCCTTTGCGGTCGCAATGATTGCGATCAAAGCATTCATCAGCTATTTAACCAAACACGGATTTAGAGCATTTGGTTATTATAGAATCATTGTTGGCTTATTGATTATTTTACTTTACGTTTTAGATTTCAATATTCAGTTAGTTTAAAATGAATCAAAGCTTAACTCAAGAAAATGATGGTCAAATTTTATTATTAAACAAGCCATTAAACTGGACATCTACTGATGTTGTAAGAAAGTTAAAAGGCATTTTAAAAGTTAAAAAAATTGGACATGCTGGAACGCTAGACCCATTAGCAACTGGACTCCTAATAATTTGTACTGGAAAAAAAACGAAGACCATTCCATTTATTCAGGAAGAAGAAAAAGAATATACAGGAACTTTTTATTTAGGTGCCACTACTCCATCATTCGATAAAGAAACGGAACACGATTCAACTTTTGATATTTCGGGTATTACTAGTGAACAAATAATGAATGTGGTTGAAAAGCTGAGAGGACCTCAGATGCAAACCCCTCCGATGTTTTCTGCGGTAAAAGTTAACGGCAAAAGAGCGTATGCGATGGCCAGAAAAGGTGAAACCGTGGAATTGAAATCAAAGCAAATTGAAATTAAAGAATTTGAGATAGTTCGTATCGAATTACCGGAAATAGATTTTAGAATTATTTGTACAAAAGGAACCTACATTCGATCAATTGCTCGCGATTTAGGCCTGTTTTTAAATAATGGAGCCTATTTAATAAAGCTCTGCAGAACACGTATAGGCCCGCATCTTCTTACGGAATCATCTGAAATAGAAGACTTTAAAGTAATCAAATCGGATATATCCGCTTAAATAAACGTTTGTTTTTAATCACCTGCAATTCAACAACTTGCAGGGGATGAAAGTTTTTAGTGACTGATTATCATTTATTTACAAGCCTGTCGCATACAAAACAGGCGTTTCGTACCCTATCTTTGGCATCCCAAACGACTTAGCTTTTCAACTAGTATTTTGGTGTTATTAATTACTTAACCTTTAAAAGAAGCCCGTAAGCTAAAATGAAACTATCCCAATTTAAATTCAATTTCAACGAAAAATTATTAGCCAACCATCCTGCCCCAAACAGAGACGAATCTCGTTTGATGGTAATTCATCGCAGCACAGGCAAAATCGAACATAAAGTATTTAAAGATGTACTTGACTATTTTGATGATGGTGATGTATTGGCATTAAACAATACAAAAGTTTTCCCTGCGCGACTTTATGGAAATAAAGAAAAGACAGGAGCAAAGATTGAAGTGTTTTTACTTCGTGAGTTAAATGCAGAGAGCAAACTATGGGATGTTTTAGTCGACCCAGCTCGTAAAATAAGAATTGGCAATAAACTATACTTTGGCGATGACGATATGTTAGTTGCGGAAGTAATTGACAATACAACATCAAGAGGAAGAACATTAAGATTTTTATTTGATGGTACTTCTGAAGAGTTTCGTGATGTAATTGAGCAATTAGGAAACACTCCTTTACCAAAATACATTAAAAGAAAAGCTGAACCTGCTGATAAAGATCGTTATCAAACAGTTTTTGCAAAAAATGAAGGAGCTGTAGCTGCACCAACTGCAGGATTGCATTTCAGCCGTGAATTATTAAAGCGTTTAGAACTTAAAGGCTGTAATTTAGCAGAAGTAACTTTGCATGTTGGATTAGGCACTTTCCGTCCCGTAGAAGTAGAAGATTTAACAAAGCACAAGATGGAATCAGAACAATTTTTTATTCCTCAAGATGCAGTTAATACGATCAACAAGGCGAAAGCAAATAAAAAGAATATTTGTGCTGTTGGTACAACCACAATGCGTTGCTTAGAAACATCGGTTTCTACAATGGGTGAATTAAAACCGAATGAAGGTTGGACGAACAAATTTATATTCCCTCCATACGATTTCAGTATTGCCAATATGATGATTACTAATTTCCATATGCCAGAGTCGACATTATTAATGATGACTACAGCGTTTGGAGGATACGATTTAATTATGGAAGCATACCGTATAGCTCAAAAAGAGAAATATCGTTTTTATAGCTATGGAGATGCAATGTTGATTCTTGATTAATGAAAAAAACTGCAATAATTGTTGCTGGTGGAAGCGGAAGCAGAATGAATGCTCCACTTCCTAAGCAGTTTTTACATATTGCAAACGAGCCAATATTATTTCACACTCTTCGTAAATTTGAAGACATTGCAGACCAAATTATTTTGGTAATGCATCCTGAATGGATTTCATTTTGGAATAATACTATCCTCGATAATAATTTTACTGTAAAACATACTTTAGTTGGAGGCGGAAACAATCGTGCGCAATCCGTTTTAAACGGACTAAATATGATTGAAGAGAATTGTTTGGTTGCTGTTCACGATGCAGCAAGGCCTTTAGTTAGCAAAAACTTAATTACCTCCACCTATGAAAATGCACTGCTGCATGGGGCTTGTATTCCTGTTGTTCAACTAAAAGAGAGTATACGCCAGGTTTTAGAGGAGAGTAATAGCGTAGCTGTTGATCGATCGAGCTTTAGAATTGTTCAAACCCCTCAAACTTTTAAATCTTCTGTTTTAAAAACAGCTTTTCAAACTACTGAGTTCGAAAAATATACCGATGATGCTTCGCTTGTTGAAGCTTCAGGGAAGAAAATTTTTTTAATTGAAGGCGAAGTGACCAATTTTAAAATCACCAGTCCTGAAGATTTGACTTTAGCCCATAACTTAATTTAATTTTTTTTAAAATAAATTAAGTTTAAACTCGTTTTTTCAATGTCACCTCAATTAACACTCGATTGTGTAAATTGAATTTACCAAGATGTAAATATTGTCGATTATTCTACTATAATTGTAAAAGTATGAACAACAGCAAAAACAATTTCCCTTCATTCAACAGCTTATTAACGCTGATGATATGCTTTTTGCTTCAATTTCATTCTGCATCTGCTACCAACCGTGACTCACTTAAAACGGCATACTATAAAAATGAAATTATAAACGGATTAGTGAGTGATGAGGACCAAATAAGAGCTGGACTACTATACGATGTAACAAGAGATCAAATAGTATGGGATAAAAAAGGAGATCAGGTTTTTCCTATTGCTTCTTTGACAAAAATGATGGTTGGATTATTAGCCATTGAAGATATTGAAGCTGGTAAAATATCGATGACCGATACAATTACGATTACTGAAAGCTATCGAAAAAAAATACGCAGAAGAAAGTGGGCCACTTATACAGTTGCATATAATTATTCATTTGAGGATGTTTTAAAAATGGCAATGGTAGCTTCTCATAATCAAAGTACGATATGGATTGCTAAACACTGTTCTGCATCCGTAGAAGAATTTGTTACTAGAATGAATGATAAGGCAGCTGAACTTGGATTATCATCAACAAAATATTATAATACGTCAGGATTGCCAGGATATGGCCCTACGCCAGATAACTGCTCTACGCCAAAAGACTTACTACAACTAGGAATGGAAATCACAAAGCATCCTTTGTTGATGAAGATTACTTCTATTCCATATGCAACCGTAAACAATGGAAAATTCAAAACCACTTACCGCAATCACAACGGACTTGTAATTAATTACAATGAAGAAGTAGATGGAATTAAAACTGGTTATACAAAAGCAGCTGGATTTTGTTTGGTTTCAACTTGTAGTCGTGGTGGACATAAATTGATGGGTGTTGTGTTAGGATGCTCAAGTGCAATAGTTAGAAATGGATTAGTAGCCTCTATGGTGAATAATTATTTTGATGCTATCAAACTAGGTCGTTTAGGAGAAGGACCAATAGATGGCTTTGAGTCAAAACTGTTTTTAGATAGTGTAGACCGTAGACTTGCAACAATAACTCCAGCTATCGACACAACGACTAGGGTGGCTCCTGATTTAAAGTATGCATTTACTTACAAGACTATTTATGAAAAAGTAAAAACAACGCATACTGTTAAGCGAGGAGAAAACCTAAGTAAAATTGCAGACCGTTACAATGTTGCACTTGCAGATTTGAAAAAATGGAATAGAATTAAAAAGAATTCTCTTCAGTCGGGGCAAAAATTAGCGTTATATAAAACTGTTAAGAAAAAGATTCAAATAAAAATTGTAATTGATCCTGATGAAGAAAAAGAAGATTTAGCGTGTGATGGAAAAGATTTAGATTGTGCTAAAGAAGAAACGGGAATTGCAAAAAATATAATTGAGTTGAAAGATGAACCTTTAGTTGAAAGGAAAACAACTATTGCAAAAACAACTACTGTTTTAGCAAGCACTACTGTTAGAAGAAATAAACCTGTTTTTATTTACCATACGGTTCAACCAGGTGATACACTTTGGAGAATATCACAACGTTATCAGTTAAACATTGATGATATTAAAAAGGCTAATAATATTTCCGGTAACACTTTGAAAAAAGGTGTTAAAATCAAAATACCTGTTAAAGGTTAATTCCTCATCATTTATGAAAAACGTATTCTTGACTTTTTTGTCAATTATCATTAGCAATTATTGTGTTGCACAAACTGCAAAAAGCTCAGTAAAACTTCCTATTGATGAAACATCAAAACTAATCACGTATACAAAAGTGATTGATGCTCCTAATCAAACGAAAGATGTTTTATTTGATAGGGCATTAGCATGGGCTCATGGTTATTATAAAAACCCTACAGATGTAATCAGAGAGCAAAATAAAGAAGATGGCAAAATAGTTTGCAAGGGACGTTATAAATTTTCTAATCCTGCAGATAAAAAAGGTTTTGCTTCTGACGCTGGCTTGATTCAATACACGTGTACATTGTTATTCAAGGATGGGAAAATAAAATATACTTTATCAGAAAATAATTGGAAACAAACATCCTACTATGCTTGTGAAAAATGGATGGATACTAGCAGCCAATATTACAAAACAGAATTTGAATTTTATTTACAACAACTAGACACCAACTCTAAAGAAATATTAAAATCGCTGGAGAAAGAATGTCTTAATCCAAAGACAGAAAAAGCAAAAGATAATTGGTGATTAGATTTTCCGAGTAATTGAATCGAAAGTGACAATCGGATTTTCAAAATTAATATTTGATACTTGAACTAAACCTGGAGCATATCCGGGTTTTATTTTTCCAATTGAATTATCAAGCTGTAATGCTCTTGCTCCATTAATCGTAGCCCATTTTATTAGTTGTTCAAAAGGAATTTGATTGTTTAATTGACTGATCGTTTTTACCTCCTCCCAAACAGATAACTGATGATTACTTGCTAAGCTATCAGTACCTATCACTATTTTTAAAGAATCATTTGTGTAGTTAGTTAAATCAGGCGTTTCATTAGTAATGTATTTATTTGCATGAACGCATAAACACCAATATAAATTAGCATTCATTCGATTCGCCAATTCGATTTCAGCTTGTGTCGTTTTTACATTGTGCACTAAAATAAAAGGAGAAGCATTATTTAACTGCTGAACACAATCAATCAAAACACTTTCATTTGTAATATTATCAAAATCATTAACAGGCAACTTATATTTTTCAAATACTTCTTTCAAAGGACCAGACTTACTTTTGCAAAATAAAATTTCATCATCACTTTCGTTGATATGAATGGATGATGCTGAATTATTTTTTAAATGTTCATTTACCAGCTGCAGTAATTTTTTACTTATTGAATAAGGCGCATGTAAGGCCAGAGAAACACTCGTAAGATTATTTTGAATAAACTGATCGACTAACGACACACCATTATCGAAACGACTTTGCGCACTTGCAGCCGACATTCCCATTACTTCAACAAATGTGTGATAGTGAATACGACTATTTTTTTTCACATCTATAGAAACAGCGGAATTAGAAATATCTCCAACGGCTACAATTCCTTCTTCAAACATTCTTTTATCTTGAAGCAACATCGCATTGGTGCATTCAAGCATATTCGTTTTATCTCTTCCTGAAAATATCTGATCAATAAATCCTGCCATTCCGTTATGACGAGGAGTTATCTTGTTTTCTAAATGAGATAGCTCCAAATGACAATGCGCATTGACTAATCCTGGAATAAGAATACCTTCTACAAATCTATAATCCTGAAAGGTATCATCTTGAAAAATGGAAACGATTACTCCATGATCATTGACTTCAACAATGCCATTCCTCAGCGGAGGTCCATCGTTGGTAATTATCAAATCAGATTTATAGAATATCGACATCGTGTCAAAATTAATCAATTAGCTGTTGTTATCAATCATTGGTGATAGTATCTTTGCGTCATGGAAAAACCAAATCTTCGACATTTGAATTTAGATCAGATGAAAGCTTACTTTGTTGAGATTGGAGAGAAGCCATTTCGTGCAAAGCAGGTTTACGAATGGATCTGGAAAAAATCAGCGCGTAATTTCGAACAAATGACGAATTTGTCGATTGAGACAAGAGCTAAGTTAGAAGAGAAGTTTTCCATTAATCCAGTACAAGTACAGAATCATCAGAAGAGCAACGACAGAACTATTAAGAATGCTTTTCAATTACATGATGGCTTTGTGGTAGAAGGCGTGCTTATTCCTACGGATACACGCATGACTGCTTGCGTATCATCTCAAGTTGGATGTAGTTTAACCTGTAAATTTTGTGCTACTGGTAAATTAGACCGCGTACGTAATTTACACTTTGATGAGATTTATGATCAGGTAGCAATTATTCGTGAGCAAGCAATGGAAAATTATAATATCCAACTTTCCAATATTGTATACATGGGCATGGGAGAACCGTTGTTGAATTACGCGAATGTTTTAAAAAGCATTGAGCGTATTACAGCGTCTGATGGACTAAATATGTCGCATAACCGAATTACTGTTTCTACAGCCGGCGTTGCGAAGATGATTAAAAAGCTTGGCGATGACGAAGTGAAATTTAATCTTGCTTTATCATTACACGCTGCGAACGACGCGAAGAGAAGTCAGATAATGCCGATTAATGAATCGAATTCATTAGAAGTATTAGAAGAAGCGCTAAAATATTTTTACGATAAAACAGGAACTCGTATAACATTAGAGTATATCGTATTTAAAGACTTCAACGATTCACTTCAAGATGCGAAAGAGCTAGCTTTATTTGCGAGAAAAGTACCTTCAAAAATTAATTTAATTGAATATAACTCGATTGGCGACTCGATGTTTAATAATACTTCCGAAGAAAAATTAAATAAGTTTTTCCAGTACCTTGCTAAAGAAGGTCTCATTGTTAATTTGAGAAGAAGTCGAGGAAAAGATATTGATGCTGCCTGCGGACAATTAGCGAATAAGAGTGCAGTAAAATAAATTATTGCTCTGTAATATTTTTCATGTATTGCGCAACATACTTTCCAAGAATATCAAATTCAAGATTGACAGTATCTCCTACTTTCAGATACTGAAAAATTGTATGCTCATAGGTATAAGGAATAATTGCAACTGAAAAACTTCCTTTCGATGATTCTACCACTGTCAGGCTAACACCATTCACACAAATAGACCCTTTTGTTACGGTGTAATGCTGACTGTTTTTATCATATTGAAAATAAAATATCCAGCTACCATCTACCTCATCAATCTGTGCCATCGTTGCTGTTTCATCTACATGCCCTTGTACGATATGTCCATCGAGGCGAGAACCCGCCACCATACAACGTTCGATGTTTACTTTAGAACCCACTTGTAAATGTCCGAGGTTTGTTTTTGAAAGAGTTTCGGCTATAGCTGTAACAAAATAAGTATCGTTAGCTATTTCTACAACAGTTAAACAAACACCATTGTGGGCTACACTCTGATCTATTTTAAGTTCATTTGTAAACGAGCATTTAAATCCAAAGGTAATATTGCTTTGCGATTGCTTTATTTCTACCACTTCTGCAATCGATTCGATGATTCCTGTAAACATGTTGCAAAGATAGGAAAGGGATGAAATTATTTAAGTATTGCTTTCAATAAAGTCATTTATTTGATCTGGAATTATTTTTTACGAATATGATATTATGTGAATATTATCCGATCTTAAATATTTACAAACGATTAAATCAATTAAACTTCATTAGGTGGTAATTATATTTGCCTAATGCAAGGTTATATGTATATTTTAGAATGCTCCGACAGTAGCTTTTATGTTGGAAGCACTCACGATTTAGATTTAAGGTTGGCTCAAAATCAAGCTGGAGAAGGTGCCAACTATACTAAAAAGGCACTACCTATAAAGCTTGTTTATTATGAAGTTTTTGCTCGAATTGATGAGGCATTTTATAGGGAAAAACAAGTTCAGGGTTGGAGCAGAAGAAAAAAGCTGGCATTGATAAATAGTGATAATTATAAATTACCTGAATTATCAAAAGCTTATCGAGATAGGTAGAGAGCGCTTCGCGCTTCGAGAGCCTCAGCGACCGATACGCTTCGATAGCCTCAGCGACCGAAGCCTGCAATACTTTGAATGCAAAAAGTCCTGGTCCCTGAGGCACTCGAAGGGAAAGGACCTTTGTATAGTCCGTTATATGTATTTCAAATATTCCATACATTTGCCAACGCTAAAACCTATTCATATGAGAGCTGCATTTATTGCTTTATTCGTATTTGTTACTACCGTAACTTTTGCACAAAAGAAAAATCTAACGCTTGATGAAGCTGTATTGCAGCAACGCACTACACTTGCGCCTAAACGACTTGCACAACTGCAGTGGGTGGCGAATACAGATTCTTATAGTTATACAGAAGGTGAGAAATTAATAGTTGAAAGCATTACAGCTACGACCAAAAAAGAATATTTATTAGCTGATATTAATTCAATTTTAAAAGGTACAAAACAAGATACGCTTGCGCGATGGTCGACAATAGTTTGGAAAAGTGTAAACGCTATTGAAATTCAAGTTGGAGATAATTCAATCACAATTGATTTATCAAGCAAAAAAATCACAAACACTAAAACAAGTAAACTCACTGAAACAGCACAAGTACCAGAAAATGGCCCGCAGGGAGATGTGGCTTATGTGATCGATAACAATATTTATATCGACGGAAAAAAAATCACAACCGATGGTAACTACGGTTTAGTTTATGGTAAGAGTGTACACCGCGAAGAGTTCGGAATTGAAAAGGGATTGTTCTGGTCGAATAGCGGATCTCAACTTGCTTTCTACAGAATGGATCAAAGCATGGTAGCTGATTATCCAATCATCAACTGGAACGATAAACCAGCATCCGAAAAATTAATTAAATATCCGTTTGCAGGAGCTACGAGTCATGAAGTAACTATTGGTATTTATAATAAGTCGGATGGAAAAACAACTTACTTAAAAACAGGATTACCGAAAGATCATTACCTGACAAATATTGCTTGGAGTCCTGATGATAAAACTGTTTACGTAGCAGAATTAAATCGTGATCAGAATGAAATGAACCTTAATAGTTATAATGCAGCTACAGGTGATTTTATCAAAACACTTTTCACAGAAAAAGATGAAAAATACACAGAGCCACTACACCCTATTGAGTTTTTACCAAACAACGCTCAGCAATTTATCTGGCAAAGTAGAAAAGATGGATTTAATCATTTATACTTATATGATACAAACGGAAAATTAATTCGTCAGTTAACAAAAGGAAATTGGGAAGTAATTGATGTAACAGGTTTCAACAAAAAAGGAGATAAAATTTATTTTACTTCAACTATCAATAGTGGCATCAACAGAGATTTTTGTTCGACAACAATTAGCAATGGAAAAACAACACGTTTAACCTCAAGTGATGGAGTGCATACTCCAATTTTCAATGCAACAACTGAAAACTTCATCGATAATTTCAGTTCATTAAACACACCACGCATTATCAAAGTTATTTCATCTCAAGGAAAAGAAATCAAAACACTTTTAACAGCTGAAAATCCGCTGAAAAATTATGCAATTGGTACTACTAAATTATTCACAATAAAATCAGAATTAGGAGATGACCTATTTTGTCGAATGGTGTTGCCTATAAATTTCGACTCCACCAAAAAATATCCTGTTATCGTTTACTTATATGGTGGTCCGCATGCACAAATGGTAACAAACACCTGGCTTGCTGGTGGCGACTTATGGTATCAATACATGGCAGAGAAAGGATACATTGTTTTCACATTGGACAATCACGGTAGTGGAAATAGAGGAAAAGCATTTGAGCAAGCTACCTTCCGTCAATTAGGCACTGTTGAAATGATTGATCAACTAACGGGTGTGGATTACCTAAAATCGCTTCCTTGCGTTGATGCAAATAGAATGGGTGTTCACGGATGGAGCTTTGGTGGTTTCATGACAACCTCTTTAATGACTCGCAACCCTGGAATTTTCAAAGCAGCAGTTGCAGGTGGACCAGTTATCGACTGGAGTTACTACGAAGTGATGTATACTGAGCGTTACATGGATACGCCAGAAAAAAATCCCGAAGGTTATAAAAACAACAACCTTTTAAATTACGTGGATAAACTACAAGGTAAATTAATGTTGATTCATGGAACCTCTGATGATGTTGTAGTATGGCAACATACGATGATGTATCTGAAAAAAGCTGTCAGTAAAAATATACTTTTAGACTACTTTGCTTACCCTGGACATTTGCACAATGTAACTGGAAAAGACAGAGTGCATTTGATGGGAAAGATTTCGCAATACTTCGAAGAAAACCTTTAAGACGTTAATAGGTGGCCGTTAGTAATTAACGGTCGCCACCAAATTTTGTAAATGCCAACGGATTTGCTGTAACTTCATCATAAACCTGATGATTATTGTAGATATCGTAAGCCAGGTAGATGGCTTCGCGCAACGACGTTTCACTAGCAATTCCTTTTCCTGCTATGTCGTAACCAGTTCCATGATCTGGAGAAGTACGAATGACAGGCAATCCTGCGGTAAAGTTCACGCCCGTTTCAAAAGCAAGTGTCTTGAAAGGAATTAATCCTTGATCGTGATACATTGCCAACACAGCATCAAACTTTTTATACTGCCCACTTCCGAATAAACCATCTGCAGAATAAGGCCCGTACACTACAGCCGACTTATCATTAAACGCTTTCACTGCTGGAGCAATAATATCCATGTCTTCGCTGCCTATTACACCGTTATCGCCTGCATGTGGATTCAATCCTAACACTGCAATTTTTGGTTTACGAATATTAAAGTCGCGCTTAAGTGATTGTACCATTACATTCAACTTAGCCTGAATATTTTCTTTAGTAATTAATGAAGCAACTTTTGTTACAGGCACATGTCCTGTGACTAATGCCACGCGTAACTCGCCCGACACTAAAAACATCAATGGTGATGAATTAGGAAATGCCTTACCTAAAAATTCTGTATGTCCAGTGAAGCCACTTCCTGCGGGTTGCGCTGTATGCTTATCAAGAGGAGCAGTAACTAATGCATGTAATTTCCCCGCTGCCAAATCAGCTGTTGCTGCCTGCAATGCTTTATAACTATAAACACCTGTTTCAGAAGAGGGCGTTCCAACTTCCATCTTCAATTCCTCTTCCCAGCAATTAATCACGTTTATTTTACGTGGTATTACTTCGTTGATACTTTTAACAGTATTGAAATTGAATTCCTGAATATTTAAAATCTTACGATGATGCGAAATGACTTTTGATGAGCCATAAATAATAGGCGTAATCGTTTGAAATAATCGATTATCCGAAAGTGCTTTCATTACCACTTCTGGCCCAACACCATTTACATCGCCCAGGGTAATACCTATGCGCACTTTACCTTCGCCATCGTGACTCATAAAAATTGTTTTTAATTATTTAACTCTGTTTTTAATAAACTCCGTAATCAATCGCACTCCTACACCTGTTCCATTTTTACCTCTGTAGCTATCGTTACCTTTTATAAATGCTGGTCCTGCAATATCAAAATGCATGTATGGATAATCTGTAAAATTCAAAAGAAATCTTCCTGCAGTAATTGCACCACCATAAGGACCACCAATATTTTTCAAATCTGCTATATCCGACTTTAATAAATCGTCGTACTCATCCCACATTGGAAATTCTGCAAGACGCTCGTAAACATTATTACCAGCAATTTCTAATTCTGCACGAGTAGCATCATTTACTTTTCCCATTGATACAATTCCATATTGACCAATTGCTGCTGCAGCTGCTCCTGTTAATGTAGAAAATTCCATTACCAATTCAGGCTTCAGACTTTTTGCATAGTGCAATGCATCTGCTAAAATCAAACGACCTTCAGCATCTGTATTCAACACCTCCACTGTTTTACCACTCATCATTGTAATCACATCACCAGGAACATAAGCGTTACCGTCAGGACGATTATCCGTTGCAGGAACTAAAGCAATAACATGCACTGGTAATTTTGATTTTGCAATTGCATACATAGCTCCACCTACTGCAGCGCCACCTGCCATATCGCATTTCATACTATCCATTGAATTAGGCGTAGGCTTTAAGCTCATACCACCTGTATCATAAACAACACCTTTTCCAACCAATACATATGGCTTTGTATTAACTGCGTTAGCAGGCTTATATTCCATTACAGTGAACGTTGGAGGATCAATACTTCCTAAATTAACAGAAAGCAATCCGCCCATTTTCATTTTTGTAATCTCTTCTTTATCGAACACCTTCACAGTGAAGCCAGCATCCTTTCCCATTTTTGTGAACTGATTACTTAATTCAACAGCTGTTAAAAAATTAGGAGGCTCGTTTACTAAATCACGCGTTTTGTAAACCGCTGTACAAATTGCTTTCAGATAATCGATATCTGATTTTGTAATTGATTTGTGATGTATGCCTACCGACTTCAGACTATTTTTTTCTGAAGCTGCTTTGGATTTATACTTTAAAAACTGATAGTTAGACAAAATCAATCCTTCGCTAAATGCCATCACAACTTCTGTTGAAATTGTCGAAGAAATTGTTGCCTGATTTGCTTTAACTCCGTTTAAACGACCTGCTAATACTGCACCTGCTTTTCTTACTATTTCAAGATTAGCATACTCTGAATTATCAGTAACTAGTTGAACAATCGCTAAACGCTTATACTGATTAATTACAATCTGCTTTTTCTTGTCTTTGATTTCCTTTCGGATAAAAGACATTTCTTCTTTTGAAAACTGCTCCTTAGGAATTTCCTTCTCAGCTGTTGCTAAAACGATTAAATTTTCTGTTTTGCGAGCTGTGTTTTGTAGTGCTATTGTAATATGCATAAGATAGTATAACTTTGAGCGGTTGAAATTAAACAATGTGAATGGTAAACCAAAAGGTTATTAGCTTTGTTTAGATATTATTTTAAAGAAACATTGTTAATTAAAAACATATTGCGATCAGATGAATAGCGACTTACTACTTAAAAGGGCATTGAACTTTGAATTTCTAAGTGTAGAAGAGGGAAAATTTCTTTTTGAAAATGTGCCTACTGCAGAACTAATGTATGTTGCGAATGAACTTCGTAAAATGCAGAAGCCTGACGAGAAAGTAACATGGATTATTGACCGCAACCTCAATACAACCAATGTTTGTCTCGCAAACTGTAAATTCTGTAATTTTTATCGGATACCAGGACATGCAGACTCTTATATAACCACACTTGAACAATACAAGGTTAAAATAGAAGAAACCTTCCGCTATGGTGGCGAAC
The DNA here is from genome assembly GCA_947447155.1 of Bacteroidota bacterium. Lineage (GTDB taxonomy): Bacteria > Bacteroidota > Bacteroidia > AKYH767-A > OLB10 > CAINEC01. The sequence goes on from CANFIN010000004.1 coordinate 59,328, forward strand.
AATTATTGTTACAAGGAGGACATCACCCTGAATTAGGGCTTTCCTATTACGAACAACTTTTTCGTGATTTAAAAAAGATGTTCCCTACTGTAAAATTACATTCGTTAGGACCACCAGAGATTGCACACATCGCAAAAATGGAAGGCCTATCACATACAGAGGTACTTCAGGCATTAATGGAAGCAGGACTTGATTCATTGCCTGGCCCAGGTGCTGAAATATTAAATGATCGTGTAAGAAGAATAATTTCAAAAGGAAAATGCTCTGGACGTGAATGGCTCGATGTGATGCGTGCAGCTCATCAATTAGGTTTAACAACATCTGCAACAATGATGTTCGGACATGTAGAAACTATTGAAGAGCGCTTCGAGCATCTGGCTTTAATTCGTCAGGTGCAATCAGAAAAACCTGATTTTGCAAAAGGATTTATTGCATTTATTCCGTGGCCATTTCAAGATGAAGGAACTTTATTGAAGAAAGTTCGTGGCGTTAGAAACGAGGTTACAGGAGATGAATACATCCGCATGATTGCCATGAGTAGAATCATGCTACCGAATATAAAAAACATACAGGCATCATGGCTGACTGTTGGGAAAGCAGTTGCGCAAGTTTGTTTACATGCAGGCGCTAACGATTTTGGATCTATCATGATTGAAGAGAATGTTGTTTCTGCTGCGGGAGCTCCTCACCGATTTACATCTAACGGCATACAAGAAGCTATTCGTGAAGCAGGATTTGAACCTCAATTAAGAAATCAGCAATACGAATACAGAGAAATTCCGGCAAGTATAGAACAACAAGTTATTAATTACTAATTTAGTGTACCCCAAAACAATCAACCCGGTGCGTCAACTGAAATTATTTTTTCTTTTTTGCTTTTGTATTATTTCTTCTTCTGTGTTTGCTACGCATAACCGAGCAGGAGAAATCACCTATCGTAAAATTTCAAACTTGTATTACGAAATCAAAATTGTTACTTACACAAAATCATCTAGTCCTGCCGATAGACCTGAATTAGAATTCTGGTGGGGAGACGGTACAAGAGATACAATTCCGAGACAAAGTATTACTCCTAATGTTGGTCCTGATATTCAGAAAAATATTTATGTAGGCACACATACCTACCCAGGAAGTGGAAGTTATACCATGTACTTCTTGGATGAAAACAGAAATGCGGACGTAGTGAATATGCCTGGTTCGGTAAACATTCCGTTTTATGTTGAAACAAAATTGGTTATATCCCCTGCAATAACTAGCAATAGCTCTCCTAATTTACTTCAGCCTCCAATTGATAACGGTGCTGTAGGTCAAATTTTCCTTCACAATCCTAATGCATTTGACCCCGATGGTGATAGTCTTTCTTATGAGCTAGTCTCATGCAAAGGAACAGGTGGACAACCCATTCCTACTTTTAGTTATCCCGCGGCTAACAACTCCTTCAGCTTAGATGCAGTAACAGGCGATTTAGTGTGGGATAGTCCTTTGACAATAGGTGAATATAACGTTGCAATGATTATTCGAGAGTGGAGAAATATCCCCGGCATTGGTACATTTAACATTGGGTATGTGACGCGTGATATGCAGATTACTATTTATCCGCCAGTGAATCAACCGCCAATTATTGCTGCAATTAATGATACGTGTGTTGAGGCAGGTACTAATTTAAACTTTACTGTTTTTGTAACAGAGCCGAATAATGAACTTATAACATTGTCTGCTTCGGGAGGCCCATTTGTAACGAATAACAATCCGGCAACATTTACTTCAACACCGACTGTAGGAACTAATAACGGAACGTTTAATTGGAATACCGACTGCTCTCATGTACGTAAGTCGAAATACACCGTGGTTTTTAAAGCCATTGACAATAATACGAACGTTCAATTGGTGGATTTAGAGACGATGTTTATCACAGTTGTAGGACCATCGCCTAAAAACCCATATGCTACGCCGTTAGGAAATAGTTTGGTGCTGAATTGGGATACAAGCTTATGTTCGCAAGCTATCGGATATAAAATTTATCGTCGTCAGGGGTCGTACGGATTTACTCCTTCACAATGTGAGACTGGAGTTCCTGCTTATACGGGTTATAGCTTAATCGGACAAACTAACGGACTTTATAATACAACACTTACAGACGATAATAATGGAACTGGATTAGCTCCTGCAGTTCAGTATTGTTATATGGTAATTGCTATTTATCCTGATGGTGCAGAAAGTTATGCATCAATAGAGTTCTGCGGAACGCTTATCAGAGATTTACCGATTATCACTAACGTTGATGTCAATACGACATCCAATATTAGCGGAGCAATTTATGTTGCATGGGGCAAACCAACCAACCTTGATTTTACACAAACACCTGGTCCGTTTAAATATGTGCTGCAAAGAAAATCAGGCAATGGTGTTTTTACTGACGTAGTTTCAAAAACCGATTTGAATGATACAACATTTACAGATACAGGTTTAAACACATTAGACTCCACTTACACTTATCGCATTGCATTTTCAAACGAAACGCCAGGCAATACCTTCTTAATTGGAAACACACAACAAGCAACAAGCATGTATTTACGTGTTACACCTTCCGACGAACAAAACACGCTTAACTGGAGTGTTAATGTGCCATGGAATAATTCAAACTATGAAATTTACAGAGAGTTCAGTCCTGGAGTTTTTAATTTAATTGGAAGCAGCTATAGCAACTCTTACACTGATGACAGCTTAACCAATGGAGTTGAATATTGCTATTATGTAAAATCATACGGCAGTTATTTAGATACAGGATTAGTAAATCCGATAATTAATAAATCACAAATCGGATGTGCGACGCCGTTAGACAATGTATCTCCTTGTCCGCCAACCATCACACTGAACGGAAACTGTTTGAATTTAACAGATACGATTAACTGGAATTATGATGCAACATGCGGAAGCGATATTGAAAAAGTAAATTTGTATTTCAAAGGAGCACGTGAAAATGGCTATACCTTAATTGCATCTGAAAGCGGCCTGACGGGAAGTTTTATTTATAATAATCCTGTGTCGATAGCAGGCTGTTATTACCTTACAGCAGTAGACACAACTGGAAATATCAGTTTAACATCGGATACATTATGCATTGATCCATGTCCGACTTACGAACTACCAAATGTATTCACACCGAATTCAGATAACATCAACGATTTGTATCACCCTATTTTTCCTTATCGTGATGTACAGGATATTGCTTTTAAAGTATTTAATCGTTGGGGTGCATTAATGTTTGAAACAACCGATATTGATATTAACTGGAATGGAAAGAAAAACAACAATGGCGAAGAAGCTCCTGCTGGTGTTTACTTTTTCATTTGCACGGTGTATGAAACTTCTGCTAATGGAGAACTTCTTCCACGTAATATCAACGGAACAATTGAACTAATTCGATAAAAAATGATTTTAGGAATTATTCCTGCACGCTACGCATCTACTCGCTTTCCTGGCAAACCATTAGTACTCATTGATGGAAAGCCAATGATTCAACGTGTTTATGAACAGGCATTAAAATCTGAATTAGATGCTGTTGTTGTAGCTACTGATGATGATCGGATAGCCAAAGCCGTTAGAGACTTTGGAGGTCATGTAGTAATGACATCAGAACACCATCCAAGTGGAACAGATCGTTGTGCTGAAGCTTTACAATTGTTTGAAGGAGATTGGGAAGCTGTTGTGAATATACAGGGTGATGAACCTTATATTCAACCAAGTCAGATAAATGCTATTGCTTCGCTTTTAAAAAATGGAGCGCCTATCGCAACGCTGGTAAAAAAAATTGATACAACAGAAGAGCTTACCAATATTAACTCTCCGAAAGTAGTTTTAAGTAATAAGGGTGATGCATTGTATTTTAGTCGACAGCCAATACC